>JAKAID010000009.1 GCA_021814545.1 bacterium | reverse complement strand
TTAATCGTGCGGAGGAGTAAATAGGAGCCGAAGAGGAGTGCGATACCCTCAAACGCGGCGAGGATCATTTCTCTCCCCTCTTCTTTGCGGTCGATGCGCTCAGTGTAGACCGAGATATAGATGGCGCCCCATATTATCATCGCGACCGCGGTGATGCCCGAAATCCCCATCGCGAATTGATAGATGCGCACAAGGTACACATTAATGGGGGTTGTGGCAGTGATGGGGCCGGCGCAGGCAGGAAACCCGGGGACGCTCACGCAAGGGGGAGAGAACTGAAGCGCGCCCGAAGCGGCGAGCGAAATGACGGGTGCTGCAAAGAGCGTGGCGATGAGGAAGGTGAGGAGGGTTCTTCTATTCATATTATTGTGCCTTTTGGACCGCGTAGAGGAAATTGTCATAACGATTCACGAAGTAGACCGAGGAGCCGCGGTTTTGCACGTCTGTCGCGTCGAGCGCGGGTGCGTCCGCAGAGTTCCCGTTCAATATAGGCGCATCACCCCCCGTCACAAGGTCGAAGCGGTAGAGGTCATCATTCGTGAACACCTTTTTCATAAAGTAATCATCCGGCTGCGTATTTCCAGAGTTAAACATAGATTGGTCTTTCGGGACAAAGCAGAACGCTTCTGTGGCCGCGCCATCACACTTTTGCGGGAAGGTCACGTAGGTAAACGGCTGAATGATGCTGAGCGCCCGGTTGAGAATAGAGAAACGATTCGGCGCAGCAAAACGGAAGAGGACATCTTTGTTGCTCCCCCAGGCAAGAGTAAGGCCATTTTCTGGAGAGAGGAGAAGGGTGAGCGCGCCAGTTTTGGTGTTCAGCTGCCACACGCGAGATTGTGCAAGCGCAGTGGGCCGCTCCATGATAAGGATTTCCTCGGGCGATTTCGTGGAAAGCGTCACGCCATTAAAACGAAAATCTTTCACCAACGTTTTAGAGTCGAAGGGGGTTTTGGTGAGGTCGATATAGGAGAGCGTTACCGCGCCGCCCGCCGCCCGCACGGTCGCGACAATGCCGTTATCGGTTGCGCCCCACGCAGCAGTCAAAATATTCGAAGGAAGTGGCCGCCAAACTTTGTCGGCACCATCAAAAATGGCCCATTTCGGCGCAGTGGGGGCGCTAAACGACACGAGCGCTTTGTTTCCGCTTGGCGAGTTTTCCAAATGGTACACGCCGCCCACCGCCTGCTTCGAGACATCGGTGTCAGGCCCCTCTTTTGCGGACATCACGTAGCCATCGGCGGTGAGATAGAAGACCTCATCCGAGGTTTTGGACGCCCAGTAGGCGACCACAGGAACATCAGAGAGTTTTTTGAGAATATACCTACCCCCCGTGGCGGTCGCAGAAACCCCCTCCGTAGCGGGTGCGGGGGCTTCGCCGCTTGTTGCGCCGCCAATCGTCGGCGCGGGTTGTTCTATAGTAGTGCCCGAAGGAGCTTCGGAGGTGGCCGAGGGCTGTTCGGGTTGTGGCGAGGCGGGTGCCGCGGGCTTTGCGAGGAGCGCGTATACAATAACACCGCCCACAACGAGCGCGAGTACGAGGAGAATGGCTTTTTGGGCGGAGCTCATAAAGGGTTATTTGATGAAAATATCGGTCGCAAGCTTCACGATCTCGAACGGATCTTTCCTGTTCTGGATGTATGAATTTACAGTTACCGTGCGTTGGCTGTCCGTGTAAGGGGTGCCGACCTTAAGTGCCAAAACATTATCGCTTCCTGAGTTTTGTTTAAGGTCGCCCGACGCCCAGCTGAACACGAAATCGGTGATGACTGAGGCATTAAAGAAGTAAGGAACGCTGGTGAGGTTCGCAACGCTCTCGGCGGGGACGGCACGGTCAGGATAGGGCACCTCGAGCACCGCGGTGGGGCGTACGACGGGAACGCGCAATGTTTGTTCCGCGGTGGCGCCGTTCACCGATACTGTTGCGCGGACGAAGTGAGACCCCGCGTCCGTTTCTGATGCGGTGAAAGTGGTTTCCTTGAGTCCCGGTCCGAAATCAAAGCGCTCGCCGTCCTTGTACCAGGCAATATTGGCTTTCGAAAGATCGGCCAATTTTCCATCGATGGTCGCCTCAACGGAAACGGTGACGGGGGTATTGGGTGACGGGAGCACTCTTCCCTCAAAATCGTTCGGCGTGTAATTGTCCGCGCGCCAGGTTATGGTGAGTTGGGGCGCGCCCGCCGCGTGCGCAACAGCAGCGCTAACGGCAAGAAGCACGATGCAGGTAGTAAGAAAAAGGGAAGGGGTGCGCATGGCTAAAGTTTTGTTGCGATACCGACCGCGGTCTCGAGCACACCAAGCTTTTCAGGATTGTTCTCGATGTATGTGGTAATAAGGAACGCCGCAGTCGTGGTGGGGAGGAACGGTATTGCCTGTGCGGCAATAGGAATGAGGTAACGCTTTGCAAGCGACGAGGTCGCCCCCACTCCCTTAATTGTAAACCACAGCGTGAAGATGAGCCACGAGATACTGTGTACGAAAAACCCAAAAACCCCCACACTTATAAGGCTCGCGGCCGCTGCGACGCCGTCTACAATAAGCGCAACAAATGTGCCGAGCATAATCTCTGCCAACGTGAACGGTTTCTCCTGCTCCTCCATGTTATTTCTTTAACCCCTTAGTTTCGAGCATCTGCTCGGGGTTTGTGGTGATGATTTGGTCCTCAGTGTAGGAGGCGATGACTTTAATGGCAACGTGCTTCGCGCCCGCGAAAAACAACCCCTCGCCCACCCCCGCTTCGAGGAGGAGGGCGCGTTCGCCATCGGTGAGGTCGAATGTTTTTGCGACCGCCTCAATAGAACTCGGCGATTGCTTCATGAGTATCTGCATCGCGGAGTTCGTAACAATAGGGCGCCCGTAATCCGATTTCAAAAAGTCCTCGACGTCCTGGGTGATGGTGGTGATGCCAAGGAAGTACTTGCGCGCGCGCTTCACAAGGCCGAAGAGGAAGGAGGCGCTGTCTTTGAACTTCATCATAATCCAAGCCTCATCGACGAAGAGGAGGCGGGGGCGGAGCTCCGAGCGGATGAGGTTCCACACGAAGTTCAGCACGATGTACATTGCGATAGGCCGGAGCTCTTCTTCGAGGTCGCGGATGGAGAATACGATGAGGCGGTTCTTGATGTCGACGTTCGTCGGGGCATTCGTGAAGCCCGCATACGAACCATGCGTGAATTTTTCAAGGCGCTGCGCGAGCGTGCGGCCGCCCTCGGTGTTTTGGAGGATGACCTGGAGGTCCTCAAGGAGCGGCGGGTTGATGTCTTTTGTGACGCCGAAGTTCTCCGCGGTGATATCGCGGGAGGCATAGGTGTCCGTGATGACCTTATCGAGGAGTGCGTCTTCTTCCGGGGTGATGGTGCCGAGCATGAGCTTTAAAAGACCGGTGAGGTTCAGCACATGGGACTTGAATACGTCGCCGGGCTCCTCCCCTTCGGGAATGATGGGGATATCGAATGGATTGATGTGACTCTGCGAGGTGAGCGATATCTTGAAGTAGCTCCCCCCCACCGCGTTCGCAAGGTTCTGGTATTCGTTTTCGGGGTCGATAACAATGACGTTCGTGCCCGTCATGAGCGAGCGGATAATCTGGAGTTTTGTGGTGTACGATTTACCCGCGCCGGATTTTGCGAAAATGACCTGGTTCGCGTTCTCAAGCGAGAACCGGTCGAAGATAATGAGACTGTTATTGCTCATGTTGATGCCGAAAAGTATCCCCTTCTCCGAGCTAAGGTCGGGAGAGATAAAAGGGAAAAGCGAAGACGCGGGGCCGGAATTGAGCGGCGTGTGAACCTCGAGCTTGTCTTCGCCGAGCGGCAGGGTGGCATTAAAACCTTCGAGCTGCTTGAAGAGCGCGGGCTTAATGTACACAAGTTTGCCCTCAAGCATATTGGAAACCTGGGCTTCGAGCTTGGAAAGCGCCTCGAGGCTTTGCGCGTAGACGGTAATATAGACACCCACCCTAAAAAGTTTCTCGCGCGCCTGGAGGAGCGCATCGCGGAGGTTCTCAATGTCTTGGTAAGCGGTCTCGAGCATCGGGTCGCGTATGAGCCCCTTTTGCTGCTTTTCGAGGAGCTCGGATTCGACCTGTGCCACTTTTTTGCGGAGGTTCTGGAGCGCGAGCGCGGTGTCCATGGGGTGCATGAAGATGGACACATCCATCATCTCGGGAAGGTTGATAATGGGAGAGAACCAGCCCGTCATCACAAAACGCGGGTACGTGAAGACGAACATCGTTTTTGCGAAATAATCGCCGATTTTTACATAATTCGCATTCACCTCAAGGCCCGAGGGGGCGATGATGTTCGGGAGGTCCTGAGGCGACGGTTTATAGAGCTGGGGTATTTTTATCTTCATTGTTTTTTGGTTATCTCAAGCCCCTTCTTCTCGATGAGCTGCGGGTTGTAGAGGTTGTAGAAGAGCTCGATTATCTCCTCGTCGCTCAAGGGAGTGACGCGGAGGCCGATCTGCCCGATGCCGTCCGCTATTTCATTGACGCGAAGCTCGAGCTGGTCGAGCGCCGCGTGTTCTGACTGCTGTTTTTGCACATCAGCCGCTGCGGGTCGCGAGAGAATGCCACTGAGCACGCCAGCGGAAGGCGCGGCGGCGGTTGTTGATTCGTAAGGGACAATAACGAAGAACGTTTTGTTAATAATGGCGTTTTGCTCGACGAACGAGCGGATGAATTCGATGTATTCTCCTATTTGTATCTTTAAAAGTTCGTTGTCTTCTTTCTCTCCCCGCTCGCGCATCTTGTCGAGGTATGCCTCGATGTTCACCTTGCGCGAGTGAACGAAGAACTGCACAGGAAAGTCAATCGTGTTAATGAAGTTCTGGAAGCTGTTCAAAATTGCGGTTTGCTCCGCTTCTGATTTAAGGTCGAAGTTCACGCCGCTTACGATGAGGATCTTGCGCATGCCGCCCTGCTTCAAATAAAGGACGCCGTTGCGCACCTCTTTAATATCAACGAATTGTTGTGTGGGAAGGCTTACTTCGGCCATATAGGTATATTGTAGCGTATCACGGCGGCTTTCGCTTCTTTTAATAGTCCACGCGTTTCGCCACCTTTTGTTCTCCGGTGAGGTAAGAAACGACCTGGTAGCGTTCTCGCGCAGTGCTCGGCGCGGCACCCTCCTCCGTCGAAGAAAAGAGCTTGCCGGTCGTCACGCGGAGCGCGATGGATTTAAGCTTGTCCTGGATGCTGATGCTCTTCCTGATGGTCTCGATCTTTTCCACGTCGGAAATGTCGAGGGTAGTCTGCTGCATGGCGCGTTGCCACACATAGCGGCGCGGCTTCCAGATAAAGGAAAACGCTGCGAGCATGATCGAGGGAAGGCTCTGCCCGTTCACCCGCACGAACGCAAGTGCAAGTGCGGCGCCTACGAGCACCGCGGAGGTAAGGAGCCAAAGTATGAAATTGAAGACGTAGAATAGGATGAACGAAAGCGCGCCGGCCACCGCAATATAACCGAATTGCTTGATGGTGAGGGGGCCGACGATTTTTGCCTCCTCCTCAATAAATTGGGGTATCTGAAATTGCGCCATGATTATCGAAGATGGATCACGTTACCGCTAAGCGACGGCTGAACGGGTTCGCCCGCTACAGAGGGCGCAGCCCCGCCCTTTTCCGGTGTCGGTTTCGATGCGGATGTTATCGTATCGATTGGTTTTGCGGGCGCAGCCGCGGTTACCGCGGGCGTACCGACAGAGAGGGGCGGCATGGTCCACATAAGCGGGCTCTTTTTCTCCTCCACGGACGGTTTTGGCGCCCCTTCTTTGCTCGAAGAAACTCTTCGCAATGCCTCAAGGTTGATGAATTCAGAAACGGGACCGGCGCCGAGCCCGGTGGCCGGCCGCGATTCCCCGTAATGGACAACCTTCGGGCCCTTCGGTTCTTCCTTTTTCTCGGGTGCCCACGCGCGACCGAGTGGTGTTTCTACTTTCGCTTGTACGCGCGGCTTTTCGCTGGTCTCCGCCGAAGACGCGAATGAGGTAAAAGAAAACGCAGGCCTTTTTGCTGCCGGTTTTGGTTCTGCGCGCTCAAAAAACGACACTTCCTTTTGGAGCACTACCGGCCCCCCCTCTACGGTGGTGGCAACAGGGACGGGTTTTTCAATCGGAGCGGCCGGCTCTGCCTCGATTTTGAGCGCGGCGACAGGGAGCGGCGCCTCGGGGGAGGCTTCGGCAACCGGCATTGGTCTTGCCGCGGGGGACTCTTCCTCTTCTTCTCTTTGCTCCGTCACTCCCCCCAAGGGATTGTACGACGCAGCAAGTTCCTCTCGCACAGGCTCAAAAACCCTATCCTCAAGTTCTTTCGCGAGGACGCGGGCGTGCTCATGGTTCAAGAATAACTGTTCGCGGAGCTCATGGACGAGTTCCTGAGGGGAGAGAAAGCCGAGGAGCACGAGCGAAACGAGCTGCTCTAAAATAAGAGACTTCTCTTCGTTGAGAAATTGCGTCTTGCTGACATTACGAATCGTTTTCTGTGTCTGTGGGGACTCTAACGCCTCCCGAAGTGTATCAGGGACGGTGTTGAAACGATTGTTAATAGATTGTTCGGTGAGGAGCGAATAGTTCATGCAGCGAGCCTATTCTCATTATATACCCTCGCCTTCCGTGAACGTGCGTTGCGGGTTCTGTTGCGGTGCTTTTTGTTTGCCCCCGCCCGCCTTTTCTGCCTCCGCGACCGCCTCATCAATGAGCGTTTGTATAGTAGCGCGGTCATTCTCGTTCCAGAGTTCCTCTCCGGCAGCGCGCGCCTCCTCGAGTTTTTGTTTTCTCTCCTGCCACCGGCCGAGCGTCTTCGCCTTCTGTGAGAAAAGGGCGCGCCAGAGCGGTATCTGTTTCAAAATAAGCCCCACCTTTTCATCAAGCGCGCGGTCAATGATAGCATTGTATGTTTTGTTCGCGATTTTTTTGTCGCGCTCGGTCTGGAGGCCTTTCAGCTTGTCCTCGAGCGAGAACTGAATAGGGCGCTCGGCTTTTGCGGTGGAAAGTTTATCAAGCTCACGCTGCGCTTTGACGATCTGTGAGTCAAGGTATGTGACATCGGCGCGGATATTACCGGTCGCGGTGAGCCCCCCTGCGGCAATCGTTGCGATCCTGCGCGCACGGATGCGGTCGATTTTTGTCTGGTGTTCTTCCTCCGATTTCGGCTCGATCTTGCCCTCCACCTCGCTTATCTTTTTCTCATAATACGCGAGCTTCTTAACCTTCTCGTCCGCAAGTTTCTCTTTCCTTTTCGGGTCCTGTTCCTTGTCGATTTTTTTCTGGAGTTCCTGCTCTTCCTCGTCTCGTAGCGCGATGAACGCCTCTATTTTCTTCAGCTGCTCATCAAGCGAGCCGTCATCCATACTCTCGGCGCGCTTCTTTCGCGCGTCGAAGATTTTTACAGCATAATACGAAACATCGCCGCCGTAGCGTTCTATTTCGTTTTTCTCCTTTTCTAATATTTTGATGCGGCCATCCCAGTCGGCGAATGATTTTGATTCGCCAAGACGTTTATCGAGCGTGTCTTCGATCTGCCTGATGCGGTCTTTGACGCGCTTTATTGCTTCCGGAGTAAATTTTTCCATCCCGCATCAGTATAGCGCCGGCCGCCTTCCGCTTCAAATACCGCCGCCGAGGTCCGCCGCGGGTGCGGGCGCTCCCGTCACAGGAGCAGATTCTTTCGGTGAAGAGGGCCCGGCTTCCATCTTTTCAAGTCGCCGCTTCATCTCTTCGCGCTCCTCAATAAGCTCTTCTTTTGTCTTTTCCTCATCTTTCCTCGGTCCACGCTTTGCGATAAGTCCGCCGCCCACCAATGCGCCGCGGGTGAGCGAGCTAATAATACCGGTACGCTCCACGGGCGGGGTGGTTGCCGCGCGTTCAATGCCTGCCCGTGCACGTTCCGCAGTACGCGCAAGGCCACGGAATGGAATGCCGATGAGCGGGACGGAACCCGCAAGGCGCAAACCCCTACCGATCGCCCCCGCAGTGCCCGCCGCGGTAGTGCCTCTCACTTCCGCCCGCGCGAGACCTTGGCCGATTGCTCGTGCCCGGTCCCCCACGTACTGTTTCGTGCCGCTCCAAAGGCCCTTTGCGGCTCCGAGCCCTGCCCCCGCGCCGGTGATACCCATACTATTCGCGGTAATGAGGCCGCCCACGAGAATACCGCAGAGAACGATGCCGCGGGTGCCAATCGCCATAATCTGCGCGAGCGTGTTGTCTTGGAAAAAGTTAGCGGGGACAGAGAAGCCGCTCAATTTTTGGGCGCCGGCGAGCGCGAGATAGACGAAGAAGGTCATCGCGGGCGCAAAAAAGGTCCATTGAATGAATTTACTCCACCACTTATCGCTGTAGCGCCCGAGCCCGGGGACCACAGTGAAAAGCCAAGAGAGCGGCGCGGAGAGGAGGAGAATGGTGAGGTAGACATAGCGCACAAGGAGCATGAACGCGAAGGTGAGGAGTACGATAGTCGAAATAAGGGTGAAGGCGATGGTAAAGACGAGTCCGGAGATGGAGAGGAGGGTGCCCCAGCCGAAGGCTTGTGCGACCGAGGGCATGGTCGTAGGATCCGGCGGGAGCGGGTCGGTGGTGTCGCCGAGGAAATATTTTTGGGGGCCAAACGCGATGGCGAGCGTTTCAGGGAGAGAGGTGGTAGAGCTTATCCGCGAGAGGAAGAAATTGGTGAGCACATTCGAGAAATCAATGAACACGCCGCCGATGGTGAGGCTGAAGTTTACGAGGAACGCAGCGGTAACGAGTTTCACGAGAAGTTTGCGTGCGCCGTACTCCTCCTGGCGGATAATGGTCATGAAGGCCATAATGACGGTCGCAAGCACGAAGCCGAGGTTCGCGATATCGCGGCAGATGGTCCAGCCTATCTGCACGATAGTGTTGATGTTGAGGTCGGTAACGCTAAGGTTGATATCCATCGCGACCTGCACTAATCCTGCGGCAAGCGTGAAGAGGAAGCCGAGGATGGTATTAACAATGAACGCAATGAATTGGAAGCCCGTGGTAAAGACGGCGCCCACGGTTTCAGAAGCAAAACTCGCGTGCGCGAAATGGGGCACAAAAAGCACTACGCTTCCCGCAAGCGCTACCCCAAGGAGAAAGTATAATGAACGCGATTTCCTCATATAAG
Source organism: bacterium (assembly GCA_021814545.1). GTDB lineage: Bacteria > Patescibacteriota > Minisyncoccia > UBA6257 > GWB1-50-10 > CAIKKG01. Next base: position 16,984 of record JAKAID010000009.1, on the reverse strand, counting down.
AATTACCAAGCGGGGCAGCTGTACGTTCCGGGCGGGGTGCTGCTTGCGGCAGCGAAGCACGTGCTCACCTCGGGTGCGATGAGGGCTGCATCGGGAGTTGTGAGGTCAATGATTTTCTGTGTTTCGCTCCGAACAGTTTCAACTCCTCCGCGGAGACTTAAGACAAGGGAAGTAAGCGAGCCAAGCGCTACCAAGCTCGTGGTGCTTGTGCTAAGTTGGGGCCCTATCTTCACGAACTGATTTGTAATGGTAGTAAGGTTTGAAGAAAGAGAGGTAAGTTGAGTCGTTGATTGGGTAAGCGCGGCAAGTTTGGTTGCCGAGCCCGAGCAGCTCGCCGGCGAAGTCGCAGTAAACGGCATCGTAAGGCTTATTACGGCGGTTTGACAACCGATAAGAGCATGAAGCTGCGCGGTTGCGGCAGTGTTTTGGTCTGTTGCTTGCGCAAGAAGCGCACGGGTGCTCGACGCCTCGCGGACTAAAATAGAGTAAAGATTTTTTAGCTCGTTAAATGTGGGGTCGCTTTGAGTTGCGGGGGAGGCGTATCCGTTTTGTTTATTGCTGCTAAAAATTTCAGCCGAGGCGCGCTGCATCCCTTTCACCCCCTCCTTCTTCAGGCGGTTGACCGCCGCATCGAATATCGCGGAAATGTAGGGAGTGAGATCATCCATGTTCGCGATCGCATCCCAATCGTTTGTGACCGCCTTGCTGTTCGCATTCGCGATAATATCCGAAGGTGTGGAGACGATGACGTTATCCGGCGAACACTCATATTTAAGGTTGCCATAATTTTGCGGAAAATCAGCCGGGTAAGCATCCGAAGTGGGCCGCGCTCTTGGGTCGGGCGGGTCATCGGGCGCGCGAAGGTCACCGAACGCTTCCGCGGGGAAGTCGGCGATGTTGGTGACCTGCGAATACTCGTCGAATTTATGTACGCCGTATAAGGTCCATATCGCGCAGTATTGCGTGGGCTGGTATCCCTTGCTTGCGCCAGTTTGTAATTTAGCCGCCTCGGCAAGTTTGTCAGCTTTCGCCTCAAGCTGGTCCTTTGCGAGAAGCTCGAGTCCCCACCGGTTATTTGATGGCTCAAGGAGCTGCCCGAAGCCTATCCAGCTTCCGGTCTTAAAATTATCGGAGAAGGCGGCAACATTTTTCGCCGCACCCGAGAGTGTACAGGTGACCCCCTCGGAGAATTTCTTTTGTTTTCTCAAAGACATTTGTACCTGGATACTCAATCGCTGTGAGCAGAGCTTGCCCATGCCCGCGGCGCGGAGCGTGTCACCCAGGGCGGCGTCCGCGGTATCATTTAACACCCCACTGAAGTTGGTAATAAATCTCGGCTTGCCGCCCTCCCCGCTTATCCACGCGACCGTATCGTCAGTGAGGCGGTCCAAGAGGCGTTTTTTCATCTTGGCGAGTGCAACTTTGATAGTAAGGTTTAACACCGCCATCAAACATTGTTGGACGCCGTATTTTGTAGTCTGGAGCTGCTCAGACCTGTCGCTTGTGGGCACCGAAAGGCTTATCGCGCCGAGCGCATCTCCGGCGACCGACATGAGCGCATCAAGTGCAGCATTCAACCCGCACGCCCCCGCCACCTCCGCGGTGCCCGCCTGTGCCTCTGCCTTTGGTGCGGGCAATGCGAAAAAGGCGCTGGTGCTCAATACTGCGACAACAAGTGCGGAAGAAACAATAGCGTGAATGCGGTGATGCATAGGCATGATGTTAAAGGTTTGCGTTATGCGTGATATCAGCGAGCGTGGTATAGAGTTGCTGCTCCTCATCGACGAGGGTACTTAAGTTGTTTATCGCCGCAGCGATCTGGAGCTGCGAGTCGTTGTTATCAAGAATAGCGTTCGCGTACGTGAGCCGCTTCTCGAGCGTGTTTACAAGTTGGAGGTGAAACGTCTTCCAATTTGCGGGAACGGGGGTGGCAAGGAGCGCGGTGATATACGAAGAGAGCGCGGAAGAGTGGCGCGCGAGTTCCTGGGCATCGTTATTAGTCACATATTGTACAAGCGCGGCGATGAAGTTCGACTTCAGCATGCCGACCGTTTTTTTGCTCGCCGCGTTGATTGCATTCGCGTACGTGAGCGCCGCCTGTTTGTCGGTCGCCTTGAGAACGACAATGTCATTTTCGGTATACTGGCGTACCGGTATCGGCTTTGATATCTCGTCCTGTATCATCTGGGAGAACACCTGGTCGTTCGGGACCTTGATGGGACTCTTCGCTCCCTGCCCTTCGGCATTCAGCCGGAGTATTTCCCTGCCGTAGTTGCGCACCACATTCTCTTCGGAAATAGTATTCGCGTCGGCATCTGTGCCGAGTCCGGAGGTATCAGTGTTTCCTGAAAAACGTGGATCGAGGGGCTTGTTCCCCTCGGTAAAGGAGATAATCGAGGCGGAAGAATCGACGGAGTGTGGCGCGACGAGCCAATACGCCCCTCCTGCTCCCGAGAGAAGAACAAGTAAGGCGATGGTCGTTCGCGTGCGCATAGTACCTACTCATTATACAACAGATGCGCGAGCAGTGAGATAGATTTTATGTGCATATCTTGAGGCCGTTCCTCGGAAGAATGGCCTATTTTTTTGAACAATTCTTCCCTTGCTTCTTTCGGGAGCGCAGCGAACGTGGGAAGCTGTCTTAAGTTGTTACCGATAGTTTTTCGCGGCTGCTTGAAGAGCGCATGGATGCACGCGTAGAAATGGTCTTGTGCCGCCGCGGCTGGCTGCTTGGGGAGCGTCGCGAGCCGTATCACCGCAGAGTCAACTTCGGGGGGCGGCGAGAACGAATCTTTGGGCACGATATCGAGCAGTTCAGCGTCGGCCCAGTATTGGATGCTTGCGGCGAGGAGGTTCATGTGGGGCGGCTGTGCGGTGAGCCGCTCCGCAACCTCTTTTTGTATGGTGAAGACGGAAAGAACGGGTTTATAAGGAAGTTCGCCAATGACGCGGAAAAGAAACCCGGTAAGGTAGTAAGGAATATTCCCCACGATCTTGTATTGCGCGCCCCGGAGATTAGCGGCAAGCGTAGGGAGGATTTCCACCGCGTTCCCCTCCTCTATTTTCATCGCCCCTTTCTCAAGGAGCGGCGCAAATTTTTTACGCAATCCGAGAATAAGCGCGGCATCTCGTTCGATAAGAATGAGCGAGGCGTTTTTTGCGTGCGCAATCGCCGCAACGAGATAAGCAGTGAGCTCGCCGTGGCCGGGGCCTATTTCGATGACCGTGTCCCCCTCCCCTATCAAGGCATAATCAGCGACCCGCGCGAGTTGCGCGGTGTCCTGTAAGAAATGTTGTCCGAGTTTTTGGCGCATACACAGTTTCTGTGTCACTTTGAAACGCCGAACGTGAGAATGGGAAACACGGGCACAGGAAGTGGAATGGGGGTGGTAGTCCAGCAGAGGCCGGGAATCATAAAAGGAAGGTACGTGCCGAGAATGGAAATGCCCGGCCTAATGAAATAGTTTTTGTAGCGGAGAGTGAACGGCGAGGGGGCATAAGGACCCGCAGGAGCGGTGCCCTTAGGGAAAATGAACACGGGGCCCTCGCCTGTGCACACGACGCCAGAAACGTATGTGGTGAGCACCGTGCCGCCAAAACCGAACGCGGCAGAGGTGGTACGGGGCACGAACAACGCAATTAAAATGAGGGACAACGCGCTCACCACCAGCATTTTCTTCATGAGGTTAGTATACCACAGGAGCGACGGTCCGTTGAAAAAAATGCCGAATTTTGCTATAGTAGGGTCATTCCTATTGTTAATGCGGTCATAAAAAGAATAGCGCCGGGTACTCCCGAAATCCCCACGACGACCAAAACCTGGTCGATTGTTTTCGTTGCGGCAGCGCTCTTTTTGAACCTCGTTCCCCTGCCAAGAGCGCGCTCAGTTTTCTACACAAAGGCGAGTGACGAGCTCGAGGTGAACACGGGCGGCGTGGTTGTGGGGCCGGAGATGCTTGCGGCGCTTTCGGGACTTCCGGTGCGGTATGGTGAGGGTGATAGCGAGAGCGCTCCTTTTGTGAGTGATGCGGGGGTTGCCGCGACCGCCTCATCGAACCCGCTCACGAACATCGTCCCCGCTCGCGACGGGCTAAAATGGTATAGGGTGCGCAAGGGTGATACGTTGACGAGCATCGCGGCCGAGTTCGGCATCACCCGAGAAACGGTCCAGGCGGCGAACGGCGGGACGCGTTCCGTACACGCGGGCGATACGCTCATTATTCTTCCCATATCCGGCATTCTCTATGAGGTGCACCAAGGCGACACATTAGAGTCGCTTGCGGCCCAGTTCGGCGTGAGCGCGGGAGCGATAAAACAGTACAATAGCGATTATCAAAAAATTCTCACCACCGCGAAGGGCACATTGGTGCTCGCGGGTGTAAAGCCGAGCGCGAAGTTCGTAAAAACTTCTGCGCAAAAATTGCCCACGCTTGCAAAAGGCTTCCTTGCGCTGCCGCTTCCAGGGAACAACTTGGGCGAACTCCACACGCAGAACGCCGTGGATATTGTGAACAAGTGCGGCACGCAGGTGCGCGCGTCCGCGGCGGGCACGGTTGTCGAGGATGAAGAACTCCGGAGCGATGGCGCGAGCGGCTGGAACAACGGCTACGGCCTTTTCGTGCTCATCCAGCACGCGAACGGCGTGAAGACGCGTTACGCGCATCTTGAGAAGCCCGCGGTAAAGGTGGGAGACGAGGTAAACCAGGGCGACGTGATAGGGTTCGTGGGCAATAGCGGCAATACGGACGGCCCGACCGGTTGCCACCTCCACTTCGAAGTGCTCGGTGCAAAAAACCCCTTCGCGGTCCGTTAGTCTACCCCTCCGACCGCACCCGATACTGGAACGCCTCCGCGAGGTGTTCTTTTTTTACTGCATCGGAGTCCGCCATGTCGGCGATAGTGCGCGCGACTTTCAGGATGCGGTAGTAGCCGCGTGTGGAGAGCATGCGAGTTTCGAGGATGGTTTTTAAAAACGTATCGGCGCCCGCATCAAGTGCGACAAGGCGCTCGGTCTGGCGCGAGGTCATTTCCGCGTTCGTGTGAATGCGGGGACTGAATCCCGATAGCCGTTCGCGCTGCCGCCGCCGCGCACGGGTTATCTCATTGCGGAGTGCTTCGTCGCTTTCACCCTCTTGCGCGGCGCGTAATTCGTGGACGGGGATTTTCTTCACCTCGATCTGGAGATCGAAGCGGTCGAGGAGCGGCCCCGAAAGCTTTTTCTGGTAGCGGATAACCTCATGCGCGGTGCAGGTGCATTCGCGGTCCCCCGACTCATAGTGGCCGCAGGGGCAGGGATTCATAGCGGCGGCGAGAACGAAACGCGCGGGGAATTCGAGTGTCTTCTTTGCGCGGGCAACAAGTACCTTCCCCTCCTCAAGCGGCTGGCGGAGCCCCTCGAGAATATCACGGTGAAACTCGGGTAGCTCATCGAGGAAAAGCACGCCACGGTGCGCGAGGCTAATTTCTCCTGGTCGCGGGTTGGTGCCGCCGCCAAGGATGGAAGCAAGGGAGGCGCTGTGGTGCGGCGCGCGGAAGGGGCGCCACTCGATGAAGGGCGTGTGCGTGGTCATGCCGGCCGCGCTGTAGATGCGGGTTATCTCGATACTTTCCTCGAGCGCAGGGAGCGGAAGCACCGAGGGAATGGCGTGGGCAAGCATGGTTTTTCCTGTGCCGGGAGGGCCCGACATGAGGATGTTGTGTCCGCCTGCGGCGCATATTGCAAGTGCGCGTTTCGCGGCGGCGTGGCCGCGGATATCGCGGAGCGTGGTCTGCGAGGGCGCAAAGCCGGGCGCAAATTCGGTAGCAGGTTGGGGCGCGATGGGCGTTCTCCCCTCAAGGTGGTCGACGAGTTCCCGTATGGAACTGACAGGAATAACCGTGATGCCGCGGACAATGGCCGCCTCAGCCGCATTCTCGCGCGGTATATAGAGCTCGGCAAGCTTCCGGCGCGCGGCAAGCATAGCGATATTCAATGCGCCCGCGATCGCGCGGAGCGAGCCATCAAGCGAAAGCTCTCCCGCAAAGAGCTTATTTCCCGCGGCGAACGGAGCGATCTGTCCGCTCGCCAAAAGATATGCGACCGCAATAGGCAGGTCGAAGCGCGAACCCGCCTTCTTCGTATCCGCGGGTGCGAGGTTTATGGTGATTTTTCGGTTCTCGCGGGTGGGCGGTTTGATGCCGGAGTTCTTGAGCGCGGAATTGACCCGTTCCTTTGCCTCGGAGACCGCCTTGTCGGCAAGACCCACGATATTGAACGAATGGAGGCCGACATTCAAGTCGGCCTCCACTTCAATAAGTTCAGCATCGATCCCTTCGAGTTCTGCAGAGAAGATCTTCGGAACCGAGCCCATGGGTTATGCGGACGCTTTGCAGGATTTGCAGAGACGGGATTCCGGCTCGACTGAAAGCAGTTCGTAGGCGATGGGCTTTCCGCAATGTTCGCACACGCCGTACGTCCCCTTCTTCAGTTTGTCGAGCGCATGCTCGATATCGAGGAGATGCTCTTTTTCTACCTGCTGAACGCCGAGGACGGTCGCGAACTCCTCTGCCTCATCGGCTTCCTCATCCCCCGCGTCGACATCATCCCCAAAGTCTACGTTCGGATTCTTGCTCTCGAGCGCACGCCTCACTTTTTCGTGTTCTTCGGTGAGCCGCTCTTTTAATTCTTCCCGCTGTTCTTTGGTGAGCATATTAAAAAAATAGAAGAACGATTTCGCATTGTCAAACCCCCTGACGGGGCAATTTTACCGCGCGTGCAACGAGGAACATGGGAATTTCAGCGAGGGTGCGCAGGGCGCCACTTTTTCCCGCGATCTCATCCGCGGGAAGGGTCGGCTCGCGGAGTTCATCGATGGCGAGGCCCGCGTTGCGGAGCGCGCGGACATATGCGGAGAGCGGGCGGTGGTATACGGAAGTGCGTACCGCGGCCCCCGGAATGCGCCAGGGAATTTTGTGCGGGGTGATGTAGCGCGTAATCGCGTAGTGGGGAGGCTTTCGAGAAACGAATTCGCGAAGATTCTTGTGGAGCGAACCCGTTTCAAAGAGCGGATGGAGCAGAGAGAATACAAAAGTACCATTCGGTTTTAACACGCGCGCGATGCATTTCATTAGGCGCTCGATGGGGTCGAGGTCCATAAGAACCATATTGGCGATGACGATATCGAATGAGGCGTCTGCGAAGGGAAGGTGTTCGGTAAGGTCGAGGGTCGTGAAGCGCAACCCCCCTGTTTTCGCGTAGCGCGAACGGGCTATTTCAATAAGGCGTTCCGCGCCATCGACTCCGGTGACTGTTGCTCCCTCACGAGCGAGCTCGTAGGCGAGGTAGCCCTGCCCGCACCCCGCATCTAATATCTCCTTCCCCGCGACCGGCCCCACAACCTCGCGCATTGCGGGGTTGAGGAGGTGCATACGGAAAAAATCGCCGCGAGTGATGAGTGCATCATACTCGCGGGCGATGGAGTTCCAGCGTTCGAGGTCGGTATTATTGGCCGAGGCGTTTTGCGATCTCTTGTGCTCCTGCATAGCTTGAGCTTAACACAAGTTTGTCGCCTATCCACGTATAGTTGAAGGCAACACCCTTCGTTGAGAAAGCAATATAGCGCGCGGCGGCCGTACCCACCTTGCCATCTTTCCAAGAGGTCGGACTCCCCGGCGCGATCGAGTAGAGGGAGATATAATCCTGGCCAGCTTCTATTTTTGCGATTGCCGCTTTTGCTGCGGTTGCATCAGCGCCAGAGGCGAGTTGGAGCACGAACGCGGGCCACGTGCCCGCCTTGTCGGTGTACGTGATGATGGATGCGTCCGGAGAGAAAAACGCGAGCGTGGTGGTGCTAAAAACGCTCGGCATAAAAAGCGGCGCAACGACAGAGAATGCGTACACCTTCCCCGCATCGTTCTTCAGCGTTATCTCGCGTAACACGGGGACCTCAACGGGGCTTGAGGCGAGCGCGGTCTTTATCGCATCAAGTGTTACCGAAGAGAGCGTTGCTTCTGAAGAAAAGTCTGCGGGGGTCTTGAGAAGTGAGGTGTGCGCCGAAACGGTCGGGAGTTGAGGCGCTTCGGGTGCTACGGGAGCAGTTGCGGTCGAGGTGGCCGCCGCAGTGGTAGTTGCTGCGGGCGCGGTAGTGGTGGGTTCGGTTACCGCAGGTTGTTCAACGGGCGCCGCAGGTTGTTCGGTAGTAAGGGGCGCCGCCGGTGCTGCGAATTGCGGGTAGATGAAAAAGTAGCCGACCGCTGCAAGGCCGACCGCGGTAATGAGTGCCGCAAGCACTACGAAGAGCGCATTGCCCGATGATGGTTTCGCAACGATGGGCACCGCTTGCGCGGGTGCGATATTCCCGAAATCAACCTGCGGAGGGATGCCGGGCGCGGGCCGCGGAGCCTGAGGCGCCGCTGGTGCCATGGGGGCAGGAGCCGCAGAATACGAAACTTCTTTCGGTGCATAAGGCCGGGGCTCGCCCCCTCCCGATTCTTTCATTGAAGAGATGTCCGAGCCCATCGTGCGCATCGAAAGGTCAGCGATGGGCGGTTTCGCAAGCGGAACCTCTCCCTCGCCGGTGCCTATCACAGGGTTTTGTCCCGACCAGTTTTGACCCTGAGGTTGAAAGTCTGCCATTGCGTTCATTATACACCATTCGTCTTTTCGTTTTGTGGATAAGAAAACCAAGCCCCTCGATAGAGGGGCTTGGTTTGGGGCACATTACTGCTGCGGCGGGGGTGCAGCGGGCGCCTTCATCGCTTTGAGCGAAAGGCCTATCTTCCCTGCTTCTACGCGGATTATCTTAGCGGTCACGTGGTCGCCCACGTGGACCACGTCCTCCACCCGCTTTACGAAGCCGTCGCGGAGTTCAGAGACGTGTATCATGCCATCCTGCCCTCCGCCGAGGTCGACGATGGCGCCGAACTCGAGGATTTTAATAATGGGGCCGCTCACGATCTCCCCCACCTTATATTCTTTGACGAGCGCTTCGACCGTCTTGAAGCCCTTCTCGACGAGTGCCGCATCAACGCCCGAAACGAAGACGGTGCCGTCCTCATCGATGTCGATACCAATCTTGCCGTCGCACAACGCGATGATGCCATTGATGGTCTTGCCGCCGGGCCCTATCACGAGGCCTATCTTCTCCGGGTCGATCTTTAAGATGCGAATGGTCGGTGCGTATTTCGAAACCGCGCTTCGCGGTGCGGGGAGCACCCCCTCCATCACAGTGAGGATTTGTCCGCGCGCTTTTTCTGCCGCGCGGAGCGCATCGACAAAGATGTCTTTCGTGATGCCGCCGATTTTCACGTCCATCTGAATGGCGACCACGCCGTCACGCGTACCCGCCACCTTGAAGTCCATGTCACCGTAGTGGTCCTCGGGACCCTGGATGTCGGTCAAAATCTTATACGCGCCCCTCTCACCCGTCATAAGGCCTATCGCGATGCCCGCAACATGCTTCTTTATGGGCACGCCCGCATCCATAAGGGAGAGCGAGGCGGAGCAGATGGAAGCCTGTGAAGAAGAGCCGTTCGAAGAGAGCGTTTCACATACTACGCGGATGGTGTACGGGAAGATTTCTTTGCCGGGAACGACCTGCGCAACTGCTTTTGCGGCAAGCGCGCCGTGGCCTATCTCGCGGCGGCCGACGCTCCGTGCGCGGCCCACCTCGCCGGTCGAGAACTTCGGGAAGTTGTAATGGAGCATGAAGCGCTTCTTCATGGTGCCCTCGATGGATTCGATGAGCTGCTCGGACGCGGGCGAGGCAAGGGTTGTCACCGCAAGCACTTGCGTATCGCCGCGCACAAAAAGTGCGGAGCCATGCGTGCGTTCAAGGAGCTTCACTTCCGCCAAAAGATCGCGCACTTCGTCGAATTTCCTGCCGTCGACGCGCTTCCCCTCGTTTAAGGCATACGCGTGCACGAATTCATCGCTTATCGTCTCGAAGAGATGTTCGGCGTGTTTCAATGCCTCTTCTGCTTCACTCGACGTCTTCAAATATTCAAAAAGTTCCTGTTTCAACGCGCCATAGGTATCCCTGCGGAACGCATCTTCCAGTTTGCCGTCAAGGAAGCGGGCTATGAGTTCACGCACTGCGGGCGAGGGCTCCGGGAACATTACATTCGCCTTTTTCTTGCCGATTTCCTTGATGATAGCGTTCTGGAAGGTGACGAGTTTTTTGATGGTCTCGTGCGCGGTGATAAAGATGTCGGTTGCCGCTTTTTCGCCAAGCTCGTTGCCCTCGAGCTCTATCATGTTCACGAACGTTTCGGTGCCCGCGAATTGCGCGAGGTAGGCCTTGCCGTTTTTCGCATCCCTTGCCTCAAGGCGCGCGCCCGCAACGGGGCCGCCCCAAGGGATATCCGAGATGCCAAGCGCGGTCGAGGCAGCGAGGAGCGCCACCATATCAGGGTCGTGCACCTCATCGTAAGAGAGCACGGTGATGGTTACCTGCACCTCGCGGCGGAGGCGCTGGTCGAAGAGCGGTCGGATGGTGCGGTCAATGAGACGCGCGGAGAGAATAGACTCGTCCGAGGGGCGTCCTTCGCGGCGTATAAAACGGCTGCCGAGGATTTTCCCGGCCGCATAGAAACGCTCCTCGTAATCAACGGTGAGCGGGAAGTAATCGAGCGCAGTTTCTTTATCGCCCATGACCGCAACCGCGAGCACGACCGTGTCACCGTGTCGTGCGAGGACCGCCGCGTTCGCTTGGTGGGCGAGTTCAGATACTTCTATTTCGAGTTTTGCTCCATCGAGCGTTGTTTCAAATTTCTTTCTGTTGAGATTCATAAATGTTTTTGGGTTTTAATTATTATGCCGTTCCGCTCGTTCGCCTTTTCTTGTTATCGTTCCAACCCTGCGCCTGTTTCATTCCGCCATCGACGGGGCTCGCGCTGCCTTGATTGTGGTCTCCGCGGCGGAGGTCCGCTGCGCACGGGCGGCGCGCCTCGCGCAACCTGTCCCGTTCTGCGCTTGATGCCCATGAGGATGCGGGGAATGTGGTCAAGCTCGGTGAAGGTCTCCGCGATTTCTTTGAGCTTCCCCGACGAGGTGCGGCCGAAGCCCGCAACCTCAACGTGTTTGCCGAGTCCTAACTTCAGGTACTCGACGAGCGGGATAAAATCGCCATCGCCGGTTACGAGAATGATGGTGTCGAGCGCACCGGCGTTGCGTATGGCATCGACTGCCATACCAATATCCCAGTCCGCCTTCTTTGAGCCGTCCGGATAGATCTGGAGGTCCTTTGAACGGAGTTCGAACCCCGTTTTCCTGAGTGCGTCAAAAAAAGACTCCTCGCCGAGCGCGGTTTCGCTTTTTACCACGTAAGCGATCGCGCGTGCGAGGGTCCTGTCCTTTACAAGCGAGCGCACCAATTCCTGGAAATTAACGCGGGAATTGTAGAGGTGCTTCGCGGAGTGATAGATATTCTGAATGTCGAGGAAGATGCCGACGCGCTGATTCTTCGATGCGCGGGGCACCTCTTCCTGAATGCTACGCTTCAATCTCAAGTTTTTTGACCAGCTTCTCATACTTTTTTTCGTCCTCGCGCTTCAAGTACTGGAGGAACCTGCGGCGCTTGCCCACCATGCCAAGGAGTCCCCTCCTCGAGTGATGGTCCTTTGCATGCTTCTTCAAATGGTCTGCAAGGGCCTTGATCTGTTTCGTGAGAAGCCCGATTTGCACTTCGGCAGAACCCGTATCGGTTGCGTGGGTCTGGAATTCCTTGATGGCGACCTGTTTCTTGCGCTTCGTTAACATGGGGCTATCGTAGCGCAAAACAGGAAAAATGTCAAAAAATAAGCGCGCAGGGCCGTGCTGGCCTGCGCGCAGGGGGGTCATTCCCCGATTTGGTCGAGTCCGGAGAGGTTGAGGTACTTCTTCATCGCCTCGTCCCTGTCGCCGGTGCTAAACTTCTCTTTCCCTTCAACGTGGACGAGGTAGGTCTCGTCGGTTACGACGCGGATGAGTTCCACCCGCTTCCCGTCGCCATCCTCGGTGTCCGCGATGATCTCCTGCCTCATGCTGCCCTCCTCTTATTCGGGGTTAAAATCGGTACAACGTGCTTTCTGTAGCCTATTCTCCTCCCCCATTCCAGTCAAATCCACGAAAAACAAAAAGCCGCCTTTGAATTTCTTAAAGGCGGCCAGTATGTGGAGCGGTAGCGCGTCAGGTTCGCCCTCTATACGTCGCTAGTCCTCCGTGCGCTTCTCGTACTCCTTGCGAGCGCCGTCCTCGGTCGCGTAGGTGTTGGTCGTCCTGCCGTCGATCTGGACCTCGTACTTCGCGCCGAAGGCAACGTCCTTGACGATGTCCGCGATCTTGTCGCTGCCGGCGTGGGGCTCGACCTTCTCGATGGAGATGGTGTGGCCGTGTGCCTCGTGGGAGGTGATGGTGGTCGATCTCGACATAACCACTCCTTTTTGTGAACACATCCGCGGAATGCGGATGGCTAAAAACAATATAAACCAAACATAGGAAAATGTCAATGTATACCTGTCGCACAATATTTAAAGTGGTAAAATGAGAAATATGGCGAACGTCGCGGAGCTCATAAAGGAATATTTAGATTATCTTGAGATAGAAAAGAACCGCTCTCCCAAAACACGAGAGAATTATGAGCGCTACCTCGCATTATTTTTGAAGGAAACAGGCGTGCGCCCCCCCGCGGACATCACCGACGCAGTAGTGCGGAGTTTTCGCGTGACGCTCTCGCGCCGTGGCATGAAAAAAATCACCCAGAGCTACTACGTTATCGCGCTCCGCAACTTTTTGAAATATTTGGTTAAGCGCGGCATAAAGTCGCTCGCGCCGGATTCGATAGAGCTTCCTAAAATCGCGCGGCGCGATATTGAGGTTTTGGAATATAAGGAGCTTGTGCGGCTCCTTGCGGCACCTAAAGGGGATTCGCTTCGGGCTGCACGCGACCGCGCTATTCTCGAACTTCTCTTCTCGACCGGGCTCCGCGTCTCAGAACTTTGCGCGCTCTCGCGCTACTTGGACCTCGAGCGCGGAGAGCTCTCGGTGCGCGGCAAGGGCGAGAAGATACGCGTGGTGTTCCTCTCGGACCGCGCGAAGGCAGCGATTAAAGAGTATTTAAAAAAACGCACGGATGCGGACGAGGCGCTGTTTGTAAGTATTTCAAAAAGCGGCAAAACGATGGAGCGCATCATCCCCCGCACGGTGCAGCGCCTGGTAGATAAGTATGCGCGGGCTGCGGGTATTGCAAAACACGTGCACCCGCACGAGCTTCGCCATTCGTTCGCGACCGATCTCCTCATAAACGGCGCCGACCTTCGTTCGGTACAGGAGCTTTTGGGGCACGCGAATATTGCAACGACGCAGGTCTACACCCACCTTACGAACAAGGAACTCCGCGAGGTGCATGAGGCGTTCCATGCACGCCGGAGAAAAGAAGAATAGTGCTCCCGAGAGGATTTGAACCTCTAACCCTTTTGGGGACAGCGTTCTAAGCGCTGCGCGTATGCCAGTTCCGCCACGGGAGCCTCTTTATGTTCTATTAAATCAAAAACCCCCGACGCTGGGAAGCGCAGGGGTTCTGGTTTTCAAATGGGCCTACCCCGTGATGTTGACGCCAAGGAAGCTCTGCACGATCCGCGGAAGCGAGAATGCAAGGAGAGCGACCGCAACGCCCACGACGCCAGCGATAACCTTGCTGCGAATTTCTTTCAGGGCATCGGGATCGCCCGAAGAACCCACGTAGCTCCAAGCGGCCATAATAAAGTTATATGTCGCGTAAAGGAAAAAGACCGCGACGATCCAGTTCATGACGGTTTGGATGATGGACCAAACACCCTGAATGGTGGTGGGACCTCCGGTCACCGACCCGATAGTCCCCACCTGGGCAAAAACGAGCAAAGGCGCGACTGCTGCTGCGATTACTGCATATTTAGCGATTGATTTCATTGTAGTGATAATTTGTTCTTCTCAAGATACAACTCTCGACCTTTACTGAGAAAAGAGACTTTGAATAATAGCCCCGATCCCCTTTGCGATAAGAATTATACCATACCCGACGACGGCGTAGATAATCGTGTTCTTTGCCCGCGTCACATTTTCGGGGTCCTCACCGACGCGGAGGAACATGAAGCCCGCCCACACGACGACTACGGTTACGACGGGCGCGGCAAAAATGATGAGCGCATCAAGGATTTTATTCAAGATATCCATGATGGAGCTCGTGCCTCCAAGTGGATTCGGAAGCGTAACGGTTTGCCCGTGCACGATAGAGACGAGGGTAAGGAGGAGCGCGGCGGACAATAAAAAGTGTTTTTTCATATGCATATTGTTAAGGAGTGCAGGTTACCCGGTACCACTTCCAGTTGGGGCTCGCCTTGCCCGAGGCTCCTGCGAGGAAGAGGAGGAAGACGTTTACCAGCATCCATGCAGTCACGACCCAAAAAAGTCCCTTAAGAGCCCGCGTCATTGTTTCTCTCGCGTCGGTCATTTTCCCGGGGTCTCCGCCCGCAAGGACAAGGCGGAGCGCGCCGTAGGCTATCATGATGGTCGTGATGGCGATCGATGCCTGAATGGCGAAGTTAATGAGGTTGCTCCCCACGATGAGCGCATCGCAGAAACTGCAGGGTCCCTGCGGACCCGCATCGCCAGCAATGGGGGCGGTAGCGCCGCAATACGCACCCTCCCACAAGTTCGTGATGCTCGCGGCGTGCGCATGCGGGGCGGCGAGCATAAAGAGGAGAAAGGCGGGAATGAGGAGGCGCTTCATATATATTCCATTATACCCTACTGTGGGATAAATGACCTGTTTATCTCGCTCTGCGCGGCGTAGAGCGCATCTTGTGCGCGGAGTTTCTTCGAGGTCGTATTCTCGACCATGGTCGAGAAGGCGTTTTCTGCAAGAGTGTTGTTCGGTTTCTGCCAGAGCTTCGCCGTGAGCGCCTGTTTTGCGAACACGTGGAGTGTTGCACTGCTCAACGCCTTATTAATGAGCGAGAGAAGCGCGGGCGAGGTCTGCGAGCCATCAATATAGGCCTGGTCGGTCGTTTCATTCGTGGTAAGCGCTAAGACGACGTTCCACGCGGTCGCGTAATTAGGAGACTGGCGCGAAACGGCGTAGCCGAACATGCGCGGGTAGCTCATCGACTTTCCCGCATCGAGGAGCGCCTTTGGTTGCGGGAGGGGCGCCACATCGAAATTGAGGTACTGGCTGCGTTTCTTTATCTCCTTCACGTTCTCAAGGTAGCCAAATGTCATAGCCGCTTTCTCCTGGCTGAAGGCATCGAGCGCGGGCGGCATCGTATCGCTCCAGGTGTAGAGCGTGCTTGAGGCGTCCGCGAACTGCGTGTAGTACGCAAGCGCATCGGTCGCCTGCGGGGTGGCGAACGTCGCCGAGGAGCCCGTGTCGGTCACCATAGACGTGCCGCGCTGCATCATCATCGCGCTCAAAAGGTCGTGAACGTTGCGCATGCTCTTTGACGAGGCGCCGAGGGTTGTTGCGGCGACTGCGATATTGCCCGACGCATCTTTTTTGATGAGCGCGGGGACATCAGACTGGAGCTCCTCCCACGTTGCGGGCGGGGTCGCGATTCCCGCGCTGCCAAGCAGGTCCCGGTTGTAAATGAGGGCGAGGGTATCAATAGAGAGCGGGAGCGCGAACACCTTTCCCTGTTTCACGAACGCCTGCTCAACGACCTGGGGGAAAAGGCTGCGGAGTTGCGCGAGGGTAATGCTTGTGTCGGGGAAGGCGGCGATTTTGTTCGCGAACCGCGGGAAGCTCTCGCTCGACACCATAAAGATATCAGGCGCCTGGCCGGTCGCGAATGCCTCGAGGAGCGCGTCCTCGTAGGTGCCGACCGAATCGAACGATTTATATTCAAAGGTCACGCGCGGATACGCGTCCTTCAATAACTTTATTGCACTTTCTGCACTATAGGGGCCCACCTCCCACACCCTGATGGTCGCTTTTACCTGCTTTGGCGCAAGCCCAGGAAGGACGCCCGTGAAGACGAGAATGAGGCCAAGGACGAGCGCGCCGGCAACCGCGACAAAAATAAGTTGAGCTTTTGACATTGCATTCATTATACAATGTGTCGCCCAACTTACTTAAGACTCGCGATTTAGAGGCAGACGATGCCGACGAGTGAATCCCCTTTTTCAAGGTTCATTATCTTTACGCCCTGGGTTGCGCGGCCCGCGACGCGGATGTCGGAAAGCTTCGTGCGGAGCGCCTGACCCTTCGAGGAGAACGCGATTGCCTCTTCGGTGTCCTCGCCCACGATGCGCGCGGCAATGACGCGGCCGGTCTTTTCGGTGATTTTTGCGGTCTTGATGCCGCCACCGCCCCTGCGTTGCGCCTTGTAATCTTTGAGCGGGGTCTGCTTTGCGTAGCCGTTCGCCATAACGACGAGGAAGGGCGCGTCGCTTTTTGTGCCATGAGGAATAATATCGAAGCCGGCGACCACATCACTCTTCTTGAGGCGTACCGCGCGGGTGCCTGCAGCGGTACGGCCCATGGGGCGCACGTCGCCCTCCTTGAAGCGGATGGATTGTCCCTGTGCGGTCACAAGGATTATTTCGTCGCTACCAGTAGAAAACGCTGCCCACTGGAGCGAGTCCCCGCCTTTGAGTTTTAAGGCAATGATGCCGGTGCGGCGTACGGACGCAAAGTCAGAGAGCGGGGTTTTCTTGATAATGCCCTCGTGTGTTGCCATCACGAGGAACTTCGGCGCGCCTTTTTCTTTGTCGCTTCCATCCGCATAGCTCACGATGGAGATGATTTTCTCGGCGGGCGGGATGGTGAGGAAGTTGTGGACCGACTTGCCCTTCGCGGTGCGCGCGGCAACGGGAATTTCATACGCCTTCGTCTGGAAGACGCGACCCTGGTCGGTGAAGAAGAGCACATTATCGTGCGTGTTCGCCGCGATTATCTGGTGCACGAGGTCCTCCTCCTTGAGTTCCGAGCCGATGAGGCCCTTCCCTCCCCGTTTCTGGGTCTTGAAGGTGCCCGCGGGCATGCGCTTAATGTAG
>JAKAID010000008.1 GCA_021814545.1 bacterium | reverse complement strand
GGTTTAGGTTTCGAGAAACCTTCTTGTGCACTCCTTGCTGGTTTTCTTAATGCCTCATTCGAGCACAAGCGAAGCCCGACACTCTTGGCGAGAGGGTAAGACTTGGGCGTCGCCCCGGAGACACCCTCGAGCTCAAGAGTGTCGGGCGAGCGCTGCTAAAAAGCAAAATAAGGTCCCACAATGAACGGGGCCTTACTGCTCTGGGTTTATGCGTAACTCTGTTCTACTTCACTCCTAAGAGCTCTACCTCGAATACGAGTGTCGAATTCGGAGGGATAAGGCCATTGCCCACGCTCTGGCTTCCGTATGCAAGCTCGGGAGGAATGGTGAGCTTGCGCGTGCCGCCCACCTTCATACCTGCCACGCCCTCATCCCAGCCGCGGATAACCTGTCCCGCACCGAGTGCGAATGTAAAGGGCGTGCCGCGGTCACGCGAGCTGTCGAACTTTTTCCCGTTCGCGAGCGTGCCCACGTAATGCACGGTCACGTTCTTTCCCGCTACCGCCTCTGCTCCCGTCCCGATGGTCTCGTCGACTATCTTCAACCCGTCTTTTGTTTCTGAAGTCATTGAAATAATTGTTGATGTTGCGTTTCCTTGTCCCTTTTCCCCCGTTCCGTTGAATGCGGCTGCGATGGCGAGGATCAATACGACAATAAATCCTAAGAATATCTTTCCCTCCTTATTGATTTGCATGGTTGCAATAATACCATGCCTCACGACGAGAGTGTCAACTCGTCGCCCAAGGCGGTCAATGTACGCGCGAGGGTGCCCGCGGGCAACTCCACGATATTCCTATACCAAGGGTTCCAAAAAAAGAAATTACCCGGAGCAAGGTCTGCCCGAAGAGCGCGCACCACGCCACGTTCATCGAGCACCACGCAATCTATCGGGAATTTCATTCCCGCAGTGTGTATCCCGAACCGTGTTCGAAAAAAGAGCGAGGCGGGTTCGGTTCTCCCTAACAACCCTATCGATCTTTCCATTAGTGTTTTTGCGACTCCGCAATGCTCCGCAAGTGTGGTCCCGCGCGTGCTGTTCGTTACTTTCATTGGAATGATTATGTAAAGCAGTTCGTTAAGATATCGATGTTCTTTTTGTCGGGGCCCTCATTGTCGAATCCTGGCACCTCCAGTATCCATGGCTTCTCCCGAAGCCGCGCTTCGTGCGCAAGCGCCACAAAACCCCGAAGCCCGATATATCCCTCACCGATGTTCTCGTGCTGGTCATGGTGCGAGCCCGAACGGGTCTTCGAATCATTCGTGTGAATGGCGGCGAGCGCATCCATGCCGACCGCGCTTTCCCACGCATCAAAAAGCTTTTTCACGGTCGCGGGCGTGTATTCTTCGACGAGCCCCGCCTCAAACCCGTGCGCAGTGTCATAGCACACTTGGAGCCTTTCCGCGCCTACGGCGTGATAGATGCGCGCGACATCCTCGATGGACGCTCCAATCTTTCCGCCACCGCCCGCGGTATTCTCCATAATGAGTTTCGTTTTCCCCGGCACTGCCGCGAGTATCTTTTTTATCGCCACGATTTCCCGCGCGAACGCCTCTTCGCGGTCTCCCCCCTTCCCCGACCCGAGGTGAAAGATGAGCCCTTCGGCGCCTATCATTTCCGCAATCTTCAAGTGGTCAATGAGGCTCTGGGTCGAAAACGCGTACATATCGGGCGAAACGCTCGCGAGGTTCACCAGATACGCCGCGTGTAAAAACACCGCGCGCACCGCGCTCTTCTCGCGTGCGGCCCTGAATGCCTTTGCGGCATCCACGCTCGGCATCGTCGCCCGCCATGAGCGTGGCGAGGAACCGAAAAGTTGTATCGCGGTTGCGCCGATAGCTTCTGCACGGGCGAGCGCATTTGCAATGCCTCCCCCCACGTGCGCGCCTACCCAGGGCGCCGCCCCTTTCTTTGCCATACAGGAATAAGTATACCTGGCTTTTGCCTACAGAAACATCTGCCTCCCCCGCACGCGCGTATGATACGCCACTGCGAACCGGTGCGCCTCGTCCCGCACGCGAATGAGCGTCCCAAGGTCTACCCCTTCCGGGAGCGCACCCACAAGCTCATTCTTTTTTCGCGCTGAGCCCTTCGCGAGCCCCACTATCGGAATTGAAAACCCCTCTTCCTTTACTACCTCACGTGCCGCATTTACCTGCGGAACACCGCCATCCACCAGGACAACATCCGGTAATGCCCAGTGATTCTGGAGGCGGCGGGTGAGCACCTCGCGGAGCATCGCCACATCGTTCGCCCCCGTTACCGTACGTATCTTGAACTTGCGATACTCGTTTTTATCAGGCTCCCCTCCCGTGAACACGACCATCGAACCCACCGCCGCCGTTCCGGAAATATTCGAAATGTCATACCCCTCAATACGCAGCGCGCGCGGCGCGTTCTCGTCGAGTATTTCGCTTTCGCCGATGAGCGCGGTGTCCTGAATGTGCCGCAGCGCAAAGAGACGCCGCTTCATTCCCGCCGCCTTTTCATACTCCTCACGCTTGCTTGCCGTCCACATCTCCTTCTCGAACACTGCTTCCACCTTTGCCTTCTTTCCTTCAAAGAACAGAATAAGACTGCGGATGGTCTCTGCATACTCCTGCTTTGAGACACGCCCCACGCAGGTGCCCGGACACAACCCCACTTCGTAATCGAAACAGGGCCTCTTATAGGTGCCCACCTTCTCGGGCGCGTGCGTGTGCCACGGGAAAATCTTTCGCATAATACGCAGCGCCTCTTTCAAGTTCGATGCGGACACGAACGGACCGAATTTCTTTTTGTAATCGATGTCATCCGCGCCCTTGCCGCGCGCAAGAAGGACCCTTGGGAACGGCTCACGCGTGATAACGACATATAAAAAACTCTTGTCGTCCTTCTCGCGCACATTGAAGGGCGGCTGATGCTTCTTTATCTCCGCGGATTCCAAGATGAGCGCCTCAAGCGCGGTTTCGGTCTCCCGCGTATCGATGCGGCGAATGAGACTCACCATTCTCTGAATGCGCCCATCATGCGGTCGCGTAAAATAACTCGACACGCGGCGTTTCAGGTTCGCCGCCTTACCGATATAGAGAATATCCCCCGCCGCATCTTTCATATAATAGATGCCGGGATTCTCGGAAATATCCGCGTATAACGTTTTCTTCTCCATCAGGTTCATGCTATATCTCACGCCTTTGATTTGCAAAATGCGCGCGTTTCCGCTTTCATCTACTACAGCTATTCATCACTCACAAAAGGAGGAGCTATGCTTCCACGCGGCACGCTTCGTCTCATTCTCGGCAACATGTTCTCGAACAAAACGGGGATGCTCATCCACGAGGTGAGCACGCTCCGTGAATTCGGGCACAAGAAGGTGCTCGTCTTCAAGCCCTCGACCGACACAAGAAGCGGCGCGGGACGCA
Organism: bacterium; assembly: GCA_021814545.1. Lineage (GTDB taxonomy): Bacteria > Patescibacteriota > Minisyncoccia > UBA6257 > GWB1-50-10 > CAIKKG01. Next base: position 23,338 of record JAKAID010000008.1, on the reverse strand, counting down.
TCATGAACTTCCGCAAGGAATGCCTGGAGTGCAGAGATGTCCCCGCGCAGCATCCCTTGCGGACGCTCTCCGTCATCCGCGTCGAAGAAGCAAGACTCGGCGCGGCGTACGATGTCATCGTGTTCGATGAGATGCAATTCTTCAGGCCGCGCCCGTTCTACACGCTCATCGACGAGCTTCTGCGGCGCGGATACGACGTCATCGCCGCAGGACTCCGCCTCGACTTCAAGGGGGAACCCTTCGGTGCATCGCTTATGCTGATCGGCCTTTGCGAGAATATTCAGCAGGTCTCCATTCTCGCATCGTACTGCACGAGATGCGGAAAGCCCGCGCACCTTCCCCAGCGGCTCATCGACGGAAAGCCCGCGCCGTACGGCTCGCCACAGATCAAAGTCGGCGGCAAGGAAAGCTACGAGCCCCGCTGTTACGCCCACTTTGAGCTTCCTGGGCGCGCCTCTCACCCCTAACGCACACCCCTCGCCGCATTGGCGAGGGGTTTTCTTACTCCGAGTAAAGAATGAAATCCATAAACTTTTCAAAAAGACTCTTCTCGGGCATCACGTGGCCGACATCGCGGCATATCTTCTCTATCTGCGCATGCGCCTCCTCCTCGCCGAGGCGGATAAGCTCTTTCGCGCTTCCGAATGCGAGCCAGTCATAACCGAGCACCTGCGGCTTCAATACCACATCCGCATTCTCAAGAATGCGCCGCGCGACCTGGTACTCGACGACCGAGAGCGCGCTCGAGATAAGCGAGTAGAGGTGAAAAACGCTCAGCTTTTCCTCGGTGAGGTCGAGCCATTTGCTCGACACATCTACCGCAATAATGAAATCGCACCCCATCTTTTTTAGCGCATCCGCGGGCACGGGGTTCACGAATCCTCCATCCATGAGCAATCTCCCCTCGATTTCCACCGGGCTTGAAACCACCGGAAGCGAGGAGCTTGCGCGCACTGCAGGGACAAGCTTTCCTTCCGAGAGTACCGCTTCATCTCCGTTCTTCACGTCGGTCGCAATACACACAAAGGGAATTTTGCACTTTTCGAACGAAATACCATCAAGGTGGGCCTCGAGGAATTTCGGAACTGCGCCATCTTTGAAGACTGCGCCATCGCGATTGCGCGCCAGTTTCCGCATCGGCGTGATATCTTCCGGCTTTACCCCAAGGAACAACTTCTCAAGCGTCGCGATGTCCTTTGTGGCCGCATACCAGCTGCCCACAATGGCGCCCATGCTGGTACCGGCGACCGCTCCTATCTCAAGACCCGCACGCTCAAGCTCTTTGATGACCCCGATATGCGCAAGGCCTTTCGCGCCGCCACCGCCAAGCGCAAGGCCCACCTTCTTATGCGTTCGTTTCGTTGCTGTGCTCATCTTTTTCACTATAGCACCTTCTTCAGATACTGACCCGTGTGGCTGCCCCCGCGGCGGGCAATATCCTCCGGCGTCCCCTCGCCCACGATAGTGCCGCCTCGCTCGCCGCCCTCGGGGCCGAGGTCAATGACCCAATCCGCGGACTTAATGATATCGAGATTGTGCTCGATGACCACGATGGTGTTGCCGCGGCTTACGAGGCGCTGGAGCACTTCCACCAGTTTTTGCACGTCAGCAAAGTGAAGGCCGGTCGTCGGCTCGTCGAGCAGATACATGGTCTTCCGCGTATCACGTTTGCCCAACTCTGCCGCAAGTTTGATGCGCTGCGCCTCGCCGCCCGAGAGCGTCGTTGCGGACTGGCCGAGCTCAAGGTAACCGAGTCCCACCTCGTTCAATATCTTCAAGCGGTCATGGAGCCACGGGATATCCTCGAAGAACGCGGCCGCCTCCTCTATCGTCATACGAAGCACCTCATAGATATTGCGCCCCTTATACTCTACCTCGAGCGTCTCGCGGTCGAACCGCTTTCCCTTGCACACGTCGCACGTTACGTACACGGTCGGCAAGAAATGCATTTCGATGGCGATGACGCCGTGGCCTTCACAATTCTCACAGCGCCCACCCTTCACATTGAAGCTGAAACGGCCCGGCTTATACCCGCGCACGCGCGCATCTTCCGTCGCCGCAAAAATGTCGCGAATGAAGGTCCATGCTCCCACATACGTCGCGGGGTTCGAGCGCGGCGTGCGCCCTATCGGCGACTGGTCGATGTTGATAACGCGATTCACATATTCCGTTCCCGTAATGCCCTTATTCGCGCCCACCTTATAACTCGCGCCATTGAACTTGTTCGCAAGATGTTTGTAGAGCACGTCGTACACAAGCGAGCTCTTGCCCGAGCCCGATACGCCCGTCACCGCCGTGAAGCGTCGCAGTGGAATATTCACGTCGATGCCCTTTAGGTTGTTCTCCGTAACCCCCTTCATTTTTATGAAGTCGTGCGTCTTTGCCACATTCCGCCGTTCTCTGGGCACCTCGATGAACTCCTTACCGCGGAGAAAATCGAGCGTGAGCGATTTCTGCTTCGTATCTTTCAATATTTCAGGGATGGGGCCCGCCGCCACCACGTGTCCGCCGTGCACGCCCGCTCCCGGGCCAATGTCGACAAGATAATCAGACTCGCGGATAGTCTCTTCATCATGCTCTACTACCACCACGGTATTCCCAAGGTCACGGAGGTCCTGGAGCGTCCTAATAAGCTTCGCATTATCGCGCTGGTGGAGCCCTATCGTCGGCTCATCCAAAATGTAGAGCGTCCCCGTGAGCCGCGAGCCTATCTGGGACGCGAGCCGGATGCGCTGCGCCTCGCCGCCCGAGAGCGTCCCCGCCTTGCGGTCGAGCGTGAGATACTCGAGCCCCACATCCGCCAAAAATTTCAAGCGGTTCTTTATCTCTTTCATCGGAAGCGCCGCCACCTCCCTGAAGCGTTCATCCTTCGCCTTCTCCAACCCTTCAAAGAATTCGTGTGCGTGCTCTACCGCAAGCGCGGTCACCGTTGCGATGTTCTTCCCTGATATAAGCACGGAGAGCGCCTCCTCTTTCAGGCGCTTCCCCCCGCAGACCTCGCACACTTTTTCAGACCAGATGGTCTCGGTGCCAAGACCATTGCATGCCGGACAGGCACCGAACGGGCTGTTGAACGAGAAGAGCCTCGGCTCTATCTCCGGGAAGGAGAAGCCGTCATTCGGACAGGTGAATTTCGCCGAAAGCGAGGTTTCCGTGTCCGTAATGATGGTCACTACATCGCCACCGTATTTGAGCGCCGTCTCAATCGCTTCCGAAAGGCGCAAGCGGTTATCTTTATTCGAAAAATCGAGGCCTGAGGGCATACGGTCGACCACGAGGTCTATCCTGTGCTGCTGGTAGCGGCTCAAGGAGATGCGGTCGCGGAGCGTATAATATTCGCCGTCGATGCGCACTTCGGAGAACCCCGTGTTCAAAAAATCGTAGAGCAACTGATAGTACTCGCCCTTCCTTCCTCGCACGACCGGCGCCAGGATGACCACATTCTTCCCCGTCTTGTTGTGCTTCGAAATGGACACTACTACGTCCACTATCTCCTCTATCGTCATCTTCTTTATGGGGGTGCCACAGCGTGGACAGTGCGGCTTCCCCGCGCGCGCAAATAACACGCGAAGGTAGTCGTATATCTCCGTGATGGTCGCCACTGTGGAGCGCGGGTTCGAGGAGTGGCTCTTCTGGTCTATCGAAATGGCGGGCGAAAGCCCTTCTATCTCATCGACATCGGGCTTATCAAGCTTCCCCAAAAATTGGCGGGCATACGCCGAGAGCGACTCGATGTAGCGGCGCTGCCCTTCGGCGAATATCGTATCGAAGGCAAGCGATGACTTACCCGACCCGGAAAGCCCCGTGAATACCGTCATTTTGCCGCGCGGTATCTCAAGGTTCACATTCTTGAGATTGTGCTCCCTCGCGCCTTTGATGATTATTTTGTCATGCATACGCGAAACGTGCCCCTTGTTTATTGTATAGAGGGGGTCACAAGAGAACTGTAGTGTTCGGCGCCCGCAAAGTCAATAAAAAACCGCCCCGATTCTATCGGAGCGGCATGGAAGAAGGAGGTTACGCGCGATTCGGCAATATGCGCGGATTCGGACCGAACACCACCAGGCGCTCGTTCGGCACTCGCCTGTACCGCAGGAGCTTGTTGTCCTCCGACAAGACCAGGATGTCTGCCTGCTCGGGGTAGACCGCGTCCACGACCCCGATGATGGGAGGCTCTGCCTCCAGAATCACTTGCCGCCCCAACTCCAGCTCGTGCCCTGCCCTGTCCTCTGGCATTCGTCCCTCCTTGCTACGATAATGCTAATGCTACTATACCACACTCTCTCTAAAAAGTCTATGCGCTCCTCTTCTGCCGTTTTGCGGGCCTTGCTTCGCCCGCCGCTTCATTTTTTAATGCTTCCTGTTTCTTCGAAAGCTCTTTTATCTCGTCGCGCAAGAGCGTCGCGAGCTCGAAATTCAATTCATCTGCCGCTTCTCTCATCTCCTTTTCCTTCTCTTTGATGAGGGCTTCAAGCCCTTTCTTTGACTTCGGTGCTGCCTTTAATTCAATACTCCCGATCTCCTCCGTCGGCAGGATATCCTTTATCTCTTTCTTGATAGTGCGCGGTGTGATGTTGTGCTCTTTGTTGTATGCGAGCTGGAGCTTTCTCCTGCGCTCGGTCTCGCGGAGCGCGCGCTCCATCGAACCCGTTACGTTATCCGCGTACATCAAGACCTCGCCGCGCACGTTGCGCGCCGCGCGGCCAATCGTCTGCACAAGCGACGTTTCGCTCCGTAAAAACCCCTCCTTGTCCGCATCAAGGATGGCCACGAGCGACACCTCAGGAAGATCGAGGCCTTCACGCAGAAGGTTTACGCCCACGAGCACGTCTATCTCGCCCCTGCGAAGGCGGGTGAGGATTTTAATGCGGTCAAGCGTTTTCACATCGCTGTGGAGGTACGTTACCTTTACTCCCTTCTCTTCGAGGTACGCGGAGAGGTCCTCCGCCATGCGTTTCGTGAGCGTCGTCACGAGCACACGCTCTTTTTCTCCCTCCTTCGCAAGGTGTGCTTCAATGCGCCCGATAAGGTCCTGTACCTGCCCGCGCGCAGGGAGAATGGTTACCTTCGGGTCAACAAGCCCCGTGGGGCGGATAATCTGCTCTACGGTCTGTCCGCCCATTTCTTTGGTGGACCGTTTCTCTTCATAGGACCCCGGCGTGGCGGAAGTATAGATGGTTTCACCGATACGTTTTTCAAACTCCTTCCACGTAAGAGGGCGGTTATCTGCGGCCGAGGGAAGGCGAAAACCGAATTCGATAAGTGTTTTTTTGCGTGCTGCGTCGCCCGCGGACATGCCCGCGATTTGCGGCACCGTCACGTGCGACTCGTCTATCACCGTAATAAAATCCTTCGGGAAGTAATCGAGGAGCGTATCCGGCGGCGCGCCTGCCGCACGCCCAGAGAGGTGGCGCGAGTAATTCTCGATACCGTTGCAATACCCGATTTCTTTTATCATCGCGAGGTCGAACTTCGTTCTCCTCTCGAGACGTTCTGCCTCAAGGTATTTCCCGTTCTTCTCGAAATACGCGAGTTGCTCCTTCAGTTCTGCTTTGATGTCTTTTGTGGCGCGCTCACGCTCGGGGGCAAGCGTAATGAAGTGTTTCGCGGGCGCGATGAAAATGTCGGGACGCGTGGGGGTTTGCCCGGGCACGAACCCCGCGACCGGGTCCACCTCATATATCTCCGCTATCTTCCCATCCTTCACCTCAATGTTGTAGATGAGCTCGCGGTCGGTCGGCATTATCTCCCAGTTGTCGCCGCGCAAACGGAAGGTGCCGCGCGCAAGGTCCGCATTCGTGCGGTTGAAGTGGAGTTCGACCAACTTGCGCACGAAATCGGGACGGTCTATCGCGTCGCCTTTTTTGAAATGAAAAATGTGTTCGGCGTAGACCTGGGGTGCGCCGAGGCCGTAGATGCAGGAGACGGAGGCGACCACAATGACATCGCGGCGCGTGAGAAGCGCGGTCGTTGCCGCGTGGCGAAGCTTGTCTATCTCCTCGTTTATCATCGCCTCTTTGCCAATGTAGGTATCGGACGTAGGAATATACGCCTCCGGCTGATAATAATCGTAGTACGAGACAAAATAATGGACCGCGTTGTGTGGAAACAGCTCGCGAAGCTCGTTCGTGAGCTGTGCTGCAAGCGTTTTGTTGTGCGCGATAACAAGCGCGGGGCGGTTCATCCGCGCGATAACATTTGCGACCGTGAAGGTCTTCCCGGAGCCCGTAACCCCGAGGAGCGTCTGGTGGCGCATCCCTCCCTCGAGTCCTTTCACGAGCGCATCTATCGCCTTCGGTTGGTCACCCGCGGGCTTGTTTTCCGAAACGAGTTTGAACATAAGAACTGTCTCAAAAGTATTCCTTCTATGCAATTTCTTTATTTTGCGTCGCGTTATCCTACCTTATTACCTCGACCACCTTCAACTTTCCCAAATGCCCCGAGACTATTTCCACTTCATACGGCCGCACGCCGAAATGCTCTGCGAGCGCACGTTCTATGCCCTTGTTCGCCTTCCCCTCCTTCGCGGGTTCTTTCACTGATACCTCGTAGTGCGTATCATCGAGCTTCGTCACCCTCACCTCGCGCGCGTTCGGTTTCGCCCTCACGAATATCCTCATTACTTCTTAATGGGCGGATAGAGATCGGTATCGATGGTGCGCGTGAAGCACGTGTGCCCCGCACCATGCGTCCACTCCTCGTTGTACGTGCCTGCGGGATAGGGTTTTATAGGATATCCTTCCGCCGCAGTAGCGGTACTTGTACTTGAAAATATCGCACAAAGTTCGAACGTAAGGTCTCCCTTCGCCGCATATTCGTATGGCACCCCCGTTTCAGGGTCGGCATAGCGCACCACGCCACGCACAAGGTCAGAGAGCGTATCGAGCGAGGCGGGCAATTTCCCCTTCGTCTGCCAGTAATTCACCACCTCATACTGGAGCGAACGCAGGTCATTCACCCGCCGCGCGTCGAACTGCCGCGCGCGCTCCTCTTTCGGTGAACCGACAAGGAAGAAGCCAGTTACGACCGCCGTCGCCACGATTCCCACCACCCCATAAATAAAATATTTCATGATTACTCCGTACGATGCTTTTTAATGTCAGAAAAGTAGTAGAAAAAGATGGAGCCAGCAACGAACAATACCGCGCCAACCTTCAGCGCAAAACGCACCGTAAGTTCCCCGTTCAGCAAATTGTTAATGAGCGTTACAAGGTCTCCCATGATAACGAGCGCCGCCACAAAGAGCGTGAAGTAAATGAGCCACTTCCTCACACGAAGATTGCGCTTTGATGGGTTCTCTTCATAGCTCTTGTTCAAAAACCGCATGGTGAGGAGGTATGCGGGGAAGAAGATGACGAGCGATGCAATGGACCATCGAATGGCGCCATTCGCGCCCTGCCGCGCGTAGTAGCCTGCCTCGGTGAGCACATCGGGGAGCCAGATATTCACCGACTGGAACACGAGCACGAGAAAACTTACCGCGGTCGTATAGAGCGCCACTATCGCGAGAAGATGCGTAAATACATCCTTCGGCGACACCTTATTATCCCTTTCAACGGTTATTTCCATATGTGTTCATTATATACCCGCGCGTGCGCCCGCTCGACATTGACAATGCTCTAAATTTGCATTATTCCATAAGTAGTACCTCATCATCCATCCCAACAAGGAGACGCAAGTGACCTACCGCGAAACGTTCGGGTTCATTGTGCTCATCGCTCTCGGCATTCTCTTTTTCGCCGGCACCTTCCTCGTGCCGGATGGCGTGCTCGCCGAGCCCGTGCAGGCCTTCACCGCCTGCATCGGCGTTTTCATGATCATCTACGGCTTCCGTTCGCTCGGCCCCACCCGCATCACGAGCTACTTCGTCGACTGCGGCAAGGTGTTCCTCGTGGGCGTCCTCGGCGTCGTTGCGGTCTGTGCGGTCTCCTTCTTCATCGGCACCGCGCTCACGTCCGCAATCTGGCTCGTCGCGCTCGCGTTCAACCTCGCTACCACCCGAGACCCGCACTTCCTGTGGCGGACGTGGTACATCGCGACCGTGCTCACCACCGTCACCCTCTTCGCAGTCATCACGTGGTGGCGCGTCGACGAGGCGCGCAAGCCGCACCTACGATGCATAAAATCGTAGGCACCGCCCCTTGAAGGAGGTGTTTTATGGACATCATCGAGACCATCGTTGCCATCATCGTGAGAAGCGTTCTCGCGACCGTGGCCGCCTGGGTGGTCGCCGCGTTCATCTGGATGCTTGCGGTCGTGAGCGCGTTCATCATCGCAAAGCCCTTCAACCCCTCGCTTCCCTGGACGGACATCTGGCTGAGCGGTACGCAGCTCATCTTCCTCGTCCTCGCGACGATCTTCATCGCCCGCGCGACCGCGCAGGCACGGGCCGCGCTCAAAGCAGCACTCGCCCCGAAGACGTCCGCGCAGTAATAACGCCCCGCCACATTCATGTGGCGGGCTTTTTTATACCGAGAGTACCATGAGGCCTGAGAGTGATAAAAGCTTTGCCCCTAAAAGGACGGTTGCGAGCGCCGCATAGATAAAGGGCCATCCGAGCGTTGTATACTGCTTGCGCAAGAGGAGGAGGCGCACGAGCGCGACCACTACCACGAACAAAAACACGAGCGGCACGAATATCACAAACTGCGGCCACCCCACAATAAGCGCCATAAGATATCCGAGTTCAACCTCCCCGGCTTCAAAAAACCTTCCATTGTAACGCTCCAGCGCGTGCAAGATATTGTGGAACACCCACGCCACAAGGAGCGTGACCAACACACTCAACCAAAACCTCCCATATGAATAAAAAATAAAATAACCGAGAGGGTGATTGAACACCCAAGGAAGCTCGTGAACGGTGGGTACCGGCACCGCGCTCCCGAGCGGCGCATTAAGGAACGAATTCCCCATCGTTCCGCTTGATGACCACACTACATATTGCAGCACCGTGAGCAGTCCCGCGTATGCGATGCGAAAATATACCGCAATGCGCACCATCTGTCGGAAGGAAAACCGCGTGAGCAACTTCTCGATCGCGGCGGCGCGCCGGAACGCATAGCAAAGCGAACTTATCACGAACAACGCTCCGAGCACGAGCTCGGGCAATGCGCCTATCCATGCCCCCGTAAGAAATGCTGTCATGGATACAACCTCACCAATTCATTGAATTTGAGGAGTCGCTCTTTCACGGGCGCGCCTATCTTCACTGCGTCGGCGCTGCACGCCTTTGCAAGCTCTATCATGAACACGTCTTCCGTTTCTCCCGAGCGATGCGAGAATATTACCTTTATGTTGTGGCGCCGCGCCGCCTGCACCGCAGCGCAGGTCTCGGCTATCGTGCCTATTTGATTGGGCTTAATAATCACCGCATTCACCGCCCCCTCGCCCGCGTGGGCCTCGATCTCTGCAGCGTTTGTAGTCGTGAGGTCATCTCCTACTATCCACTTCTCCGGCATGGCGCGGCGCAGCGCGATAAACCCTTCCGCATCGTTCTCGCCGAACGGGTCCTCTATCGAATAGAGAAGTTTTGATTGCGCAACATACGTTTCGTATATCTTTTGCATATCTTTCCCCGTCCTTTTCTTTCCTTCGAATACGTACCCCTTCTCCGAACCAAAATGGGATGCCGCCACATCGAGCCCCAAGATACACTCGCGCTCGAGGTCATTCTCGTCGATGAGCGCCTCCAAGATGGAGAGTGGCTCGAAATTATTAGGAAAATCCAACGAATAACCGCCCTCATCGCCTATGGGGATATTTTTCAGCTTGAACTGCTTTTTTAAAAACTCGCCGGTCGCGCGATAAAGCTCGATAAGTCTTCTCACGGTCGCCGCAATGGAGCCGTTCGTGCGCGCGATGACGAGATACTCCTGGATGTCGAGGTTGTTATTCGCATGCCCGCCGCCGTTTATGAAATTCGAGAAAATGAGCGGCGTGAGCTCCTCTCCCTCGCTGAAGTATTCTTCGCGCACCACCTCCCACAATGCTTGCTTTTTTTCATGCGCGAGCGCGCGTGCAGCAGCGAGAGAAACGCCGAGCATCACATTTCCGCCAAGGATTTTTTTCTCCGGCGTACCATCGATGCCGAGGAGGAACGCGTCCACCTCTCCTACGGTGTCGAATGTTTTTGCCGCCACCGTTTCCCTTATCTTGTCGATGCTTGCGCGCGCGGCCTCGAACGCAAACACGCTCACTTCGCGCATGCCTCTGCTCTTTCCCGAGGGTATTGCTGCCGCAAAACGGCGGCCTTCCGGGTCTATCACGGTCACCTCTATCGTCTGCTCGCCGCGCGAATCGAATATGCTGCGCAACTCAATATCGTGTATCTTCATGGTTCCGTTACGAAATAAGATTCGTGGGACTTCCTGCAATGAACGCCGCCATGCTCTCTATCGCGGTATTCAAAATGCGCTCGAGCGCCTCCTGCGTATTGAACGCGGTGTGCGGCGTGATGAGCACGTTCGCCATATGAATAAGCGAGTGATTCTGGAGAAGCACGCGCAACTTTTCCTCGTGCAGCTCTTTTGCGCCCATGAGTTTCATTTCATCGTGCACGTCGCCCTCTTCCTCAAGCACGTCGAGTCCCGCTCCTGCGAGCGTGCCATCCATAAGCGCCGCGACGAGCGCCGCCGTTTCCACAATACCTCCCCGCGCGGTATTGATAAGATACGAGCCGCGCTTCATGAAGCGTATCGTGTCTTTATTAATAAGGTGCCTCGTCTCGGCGGTGAGCGGGCAATGTATCGTGACTATATCCGCGTTCCCCAGCACCTCCTCTATCGGCGCGTACGAGAACCCGAGCGCCTTCGCTGCCTCCGGATTGGGGTAAGGGTCATACGCCACCACCTTCATGCCAAATCCATTCGCGATCGTTATCGCTTCTTTCCCGATACGTCCGGTGCCCAGCACACCAAGCGTTTTCCCCTTGATATCAATGCCGCGCAAGCCGGTGAGCGAGAATGAATCCGATTCCTTTACCTGGTCTATCGCGCGGTACATCTTCCTCGTGAGGTTTAACATGAGCCCGAACGCGAACTCGGCGACCGTGTTGTCGCCGTAGCCCGGTACGAACCCCACCTTGATGCCCCGCGCGTTGCATGCGGCGATATCGATGTGGTCATATCCCGTGGACCGGGTCGCGATATATTTCAGATTAGGGAACCTTGCAAGAAGCCCTGCGGTTATCTCCGAATTCACAAAGACCGATATCGCGTCGAAGTCGGTCTGCGGCGGAAGCTCCGTTCCCGATATTTTGTCATTGCTGAATCGGAGCTCGTGGCCCGTAAACCGTTCGCGCAGCCGCGTTTCCTCCCACCCTTCAAGCTCGAAAAATCCTATTTTCATACGTTATTTAGTTCCCGGCGGCGTTGGCTCTGCCGTGCACGCCTCGGTCGGCATGGGTGCCGTCGGGTTGCCGTGCTTCACCCACGCCCCCCCTGCGCACACCCAGGCGTCTTCCGAACCGCCGAGCGCGAATTTTACGATAAGCGCAAGTGTGAGCGCCAGCGTTATCGACACCAAGATGAATAATATTTTTTTCATTATTCACTCGCTTCAGTTTGTTTTGCCGCGGACCTTTCTCTTGGCTTCCGTTCTTTTTTGCCAAGTGCCATCATTGTTTTAATGACCGTGTCGGGGTTGAGCGACATGCTCTCAATGCCTTCCTCAGTGAGGAACTTTGCGAAGTCCGGATAATCCGAGGGCGCCTGGCCGCAAATACCGACATACTTCCCGCGCGCCTTGCACTTCTGGATTATCTCCGCAATGAGCTTCTTCACCGAAAGGTCATTCTCGTTCGCAATGTGCGTCACGATACCGGAATCCCTGTCGAGGCCGAGCGTAAGCTGGGTGAGGTCGTTCGAACCGATGGACATGCCATCAAAAACTTCCAAGAATTCGTCCGCGCGCAAGATGTTCGAAGGTATCTCGCACATCACATATATCTTCAGCTTCTTATCTTTTTCGCGGTTGAGGCCGTGCGCAGCCATCGCTTCTACTACTTTCTGCCCCTCTTCCGGCGTGCGGCAGAACGGTATCATCGGCACCACGTTCGTAAGCCCCATTTCGTCGCGCACCCGCTTCATCGCCTCGCACTCAAGCCCGAATGCGGTCTTGAACTTCGGGTCATAATATCGGGAGGCGCCGCGCCAGCCGAGCATCGGGTTTTCCTCGTGCGGCTCGTAGAGCTCGCCGCCCACAAGCTTGCTGTATTCATTCGTTTTGAAATCAGAAAAACGGATAATGACCTCGTTCGGATAGAATGAAGCGCCTATCTTTGCGATTCCCTGTGCGAGGCGGTCCACATAGTACCGCTCCTTATTCTCATAACCGTATGTCGCCCGCTCTACCGCACGGAGCGCTGCACTAATAGCGGCGGTCTTCGGCCCCTTCTTCAATTTTTTGTAATCGATGAGCGCGTTCGGATGAATTTTAATATGCGAGGCGATGATGAACTCGAGGCGGCCGAGGCCGACGCCCTTTACGGGGAGATAGTGGTTCTTGAACGCCTCGTCGGGCGAACCTATGTTCACCATTATCTTCGTCTTCAGCTTTGGCATCGCATCAAGCTTGTGCTCAAGCATCTCGTACGGGAGAATCCCATCATAGACCTTGCCCACCTCGCCCCCCGAGCAATCCACGGTCACCTCGTGCCCGTTCCGGAGCACGCGCGTCGCGTTCTTCGTCCCCACGATGCACGGAATGCCGAGCTCGCGCGAGACTATCGCCGCATGTGAGGTGCGCCCGCCTTTATCGGTCACGATAGCGGACGCTATCTTCATAATGGGCTCCCAGTCGGGGTCCGTAATCTCCGTCACAAGCACCTCGCCCTTCTGGAACGCGCCGATATGCTTCGCGTCGCGGAGCACGCGCACCTTCCCCGCGCCTATCTTTGCGCCCACCGCGATACCCTGCGTGAGTACTGCACTCTTTTTATTCAACCGATATTCTTTAAAAATAGATTTGTCGCCCGATGAGAACACCGTCTCGGGGCGCGCTTGCACAATGAAGAGCTCGCCCGTGCGGCCGTCTTTTGCCCACTCGATGTCCATCGGCTGGTAGCGGTTATGCTTTGCGGAGAAATGCTTCTCCACCTCAACGCACCATTTCGCGAGCTTCTCTACCTCGGCGTCCGTGAGGCAGAACTTCTGCTCGTCTTCCCACGATACTGTCGCCTGCTTCGTGCCCCGCATCGCATACACGAGCTTCACGTTCTTTTTGCCAAGCTCCTTTGAGATGATGGGGCTGTATCCCTTCTCGAGCGTCGGCTTGAACACGATGAACTCGTCCGGTATCACCTTGCCTTGCACGATAAGCTCGCCAAGACCGTAAATACCGTTTATGACCACGACCTTATCAAAACCGGTCTCCGTATCGATAGTGAACGCCACCCCCGAGGCGGCGAGGTCGGAGCGCACCATGCGCTGCACCCCTACAGAAAGCGCGGTGTCATAGTGCGAAAAACCCTTGTCCGCGCGATATGAAATAGCACGGTTCGTGAAGAGCGAGGCGATGCATTTCTTTGTTGCATAGAGAAGTTCGGATATGCCGCGCACGTTCAGGTACGTTTCCTGTTGGCCCGCGAACGAGGCGCCGGGGAGGTCCTCCGCGGTCGCCGACGAGCGCACGGCCACGTCAATGTTCTTCCCGTACTTTTTCTCCAATTCCGCGTACGATGCAGCGATAAGCTCCCGCAATTCGCGCGGTAACTCGGCAGCAAGAACCGCATCGCGCACCCGCTTTCCCCGTACGGCGAGGTTACGCATGTCGTGGGTGTTCAAATCCGCAAGAATGGTCCTTACCTGCTTATCAAGGCCTGATTGCTGGAAGAAATAACGATATGCTTCGGCGGTCAGCGCGAATCCATCGGGCACATTCACGCCGAGCGGTACGAGATTCGAATACATTTCGCCAAGCGCGGCGTTTTTGCCGCCCACGAGCGGCACATCTTCTATCCTCACCTCGCTGAACCACTTCACGAACTTCCCGCCGTGTGCTGTTGTCATAAGTTTTCTATAGTTTTACCGCCACGATAAGATCGGACACGTTCGAGCCGGTATTCCCCGTCATCAAATAGTCCTGTACGAGCTCAAAGAACCGGTACGAGGCATTATTTTCGAGGTGCCAGCCTATATCGAGGCCGAATTGGCGCGCTTTTTCCTTAGTCATTATATCACAGAGTGCGCCGGCAAAATCCGTGTTATCGCGCCCGTCCGAGGCGATGGACATAAAGAGTTCCCCCGTCTCGATCTCACCGCATGCCGCAAGCACCCCCTCGAGCCCTCGTCCGCCCTTCCCCGGCTTCGTTATCGTCACCGTGGTCTCCCCGCCGTAGAGGAGCACGGAATGCGCGGGCGCGGCGTGCAGTTCGCCCACTATTCTTTTTGCGACCTCACGCGCCTCTCCGGTGAGGTCACTCGTGCGCACATCGGGCGTGAACCCGAGCTCGCGCGCCTTCTCCGCCATCGCGTTTAGCGCAAGCTCATTCGATACCACAGTCGTATTCCACACGCGCGTAAAATACTTCTCCTCCTTCGGCGTTTCGATGAGCGGTATTTCGATGCCCAACTCGCGCTCAATACCGTATTTTTCGAGCACCGCACGCGCGTCCTCAACGGTCGTGTGGTCAAGAATGGTGGGACCGGATGCGACGTGGCGGATGTCATTCCCCGGCACGTCGGAAAAGATGAGCGTAATAACCTCTGCGGGATATGCGTATTGTGCGAGAAACCCGCCGCGCGCACGCGAGAGGTGCTTGCGTAGTATGTTTATTTCCTCTATCGTTGCTCCTTTTCTGAAGAGTGCGCGCAGAATGTCCGCTTCATTCTCGCACGTGAGCCTGTCGGGCTGGCAAAGGAGCGTTGAGCCGCCGCCGGAGATGACCGCGAGCACAAGGTCGCGCTCGGTGAGCCCCGAGAGCGCCTTCATAATGGCGTTCGTCGCCTCAATGTTCACGGGCGTAGGGTATGGATGCGTGCCACAAAAAGTCGCGAGCTTCTTTAACTTGTCGTCGCAAATACTCGCCACCACCCCGCCCGTCAGCCGGTCGCCCAAAACTTCCTCAAGGACCGCTGCCGCGTCATACGCGCACTTCCCCGCACCCACCACAATAACCCGCTCCACATTTCCGAGCGGCACCACTCTCCCCTGCACGATAAGCACGTCGCCTTCACGGCGCACGTTCTGCGCCATTGCCTTCCTCGTATCTATCACATCAAGCCCCGTTTCCGCGATCATTAACGCGGCTTCCCGCTCTTTCGTGACCGCTAAATCGTGGAAATTCTTTATCTTCATGCTATTAGTTCGTGGAGAGGGGGCATCCGCTCGCCGCAGCAAGCGCCTCAAGCGACTGTTCACCTTCGAACTTCTGCTCTCCCCCTTTCTCGTCCGGTACGAACCACGTCGGGAACCCCTGTACGCCTTTCGATTCGCAACGCTTCGTCTGCTCGGTGCATTCCACATACGGCACTTCTTTGAACGCGTCGCCGAAAAGTTTCTTCTGATTCTGGCAATGCACGCACCAGTAGGCGCCGTACATCGTTACTTTTTTCGATGCCAAACACTGCGCGAAGGGGGCGAGGTTCGTCTGTGCCTTGGGCTGCGAGAGATACCACAGGCCCCACATGAGCGCCACTACCGCTGCCATTACCGCCATCACGATACCGATCGCTTTAAGGTTGTTATTCATCGCAGCAGTTCACTAATTTTTCCACGATGTCCTCGACCGACCAGGGTTTCTTCGTTCCCTTCTCGTCATGCACGTTTATCTGGCTGTCATTTATCTTCTTCACTCCGTCGAGTGAAACGAGCTTCAATCGGAGCGCCCAGAACATCGAGTATATATGGTACGCTTTGTCGAACATTTCTTTCGCTTCTGCCTTCTTCCCCTCGCCGTTCAATTTCGTCGCCACTTCCATCACCCGCATCGATGCCGCAAGAAGATGTTTCGAGATGCACCACGTTTCTCCCTCATGCGAATCTATCATGCGCTTCAAGAGCGATTTCCTCACCTCGCGCACTTCGGCGAGCAGGTCAAAATACTCGTTCTTCCCTGTCTTCTCCGCGGTGAAAAAGAAGTGCTCTTCGAGGCTTACGAGGTTCATGATGGCGATCGAAAGGTCTTCCTCGGTTGAGAGGTCCACCGTGCCGCTTTTCTTCATCGCTTCTACTTTTTTAATGAGCGCTTCCATGTTCTTTACATTTTGTTCCATACATTATTATTGGATTATTATTCGCTATATTAATTATTATCGCATGTTAGAGGAGGAAAATAAGGACGCCGAGGAGCACCATTACGATACCGCCCGCGAACCGCATCTCTCCTGTACTCTCCCGCTTCCACTCCTGCACCCGCGTAAAGAGCGCCTGATTCGAGGCGATGACGAGCATCACCATGAGCGGCGCCACGAAGAGGAAGTTATAGAGCGAAAGGTAGCCCAACCCGTTCACGAACGTGCGCGAATCGTGAAGAAGCCCCAATATCATAAGGTACGGCCCGCCCACACACGGGAACTCGAAAAGCCCCACGAGCGCGCCCAAGAGGAACGCGGTGATAACCGACGCCTTGCCCATCAGTACCGCAAGCATGCGGTGCGAGAGCGCGGGGATTTTGAGCTTAATGGGAAACTTCGGATAGTAGGTATTTATGATGTCGATGAGCCCCATCAGGATAAGGATGGTCGCGCCCACCTTCCCCATAAACCCGGGGATGTTCAAGAGCGAAAGCGCGCGCAAAATGCCGAGCCCTATCATCATGTACACCGCGAAAATACCGAAAATGTAAGCCGCGCCGACCGCAAGTACCTGCTTCCGCAGCTGCCCCATGCTGAAGAGAAAACCTATCGTAAGGAGCAACACCGAAAAAGCGCACGGATTCGTACTGTCCGCAAGCGCGGAGATAACGACAAGCGGCAGGAGCGGCGCCCCTCCGTTCGTCATGCGCTCCAACAACCCCGAACCGGAAAATCGGAGAAAAGCGAGCCCCACAATAAGGAGAATCGCCACGCCGACAATAATTCTAAAGGTAATATGTTTCATTAAATCACGTAACTTAAATTTCCCGACGCACGTTACGCGATATGAGTGGGGCTTGTTTCTTTCTGCGCGCGCCAGCGCATTGCCTCTTTCTCCGCCACAAGAGGTGTGAGTACGTGAAATGCCCGATGATCTTTTATCGCGGGGATAAGAAGCGCATATGCGAATGCTCCGTACGCCGCGACCAGTAGCACAAAGACCGACACGAGCGCCTGCGCGAGCCGCGCGAATGCGCTCAAATGGAAATTGATGAGCGCGAACGAATTCGCGGGGCAGGTCCCGCCGTTCACCGCGCGCGCCACACAGCCCGCCTCGTGGACCATGCCAATTAATGTAACTATCGAAATGCACACGAAACTCGTGATAACAAGCGCCGATATGAATTTTGCAAATCCTTTTCGCATCGTGCTATTTTATCTTGCTTCCCGGTGCTATTTCTTTTTCGGGACAAAGCAGCACAGGCACTCCCGCAGCAGGGTCGGTCGCCGCAAGGAGCATCCCCTGGCTTTCTATTCCCATCAGTGCGCGGGGTGCGAGATTTGCGACCACAATAATGTTCTTTCCTACGAGCATTTCGAGCGCATACGCCCTTCCGATACCTGCCACCAGCTGGCGGTTTTTTCGCACGCCCGCTTCGTCGACGTCGCCTGCATCTATCTGCATTTTTACAAGCTTATCCGAACCCTCCACGCGCTCGGCAGTGAGGATTTTGGCAACTTTTAGTTCAACTTTCGCGAAATCGTCTATCGTTATCATCTGCATATATTTTACCGAACTTCCTCCGCCACTGGCAAATACCCACCAAATGCCATTCGGTTCCAATCCTCGAACAACGCATCTCCTGTCGCCGCAATAAAAAACGACGGCCGTCACAATATTTATTGCAAGATGGTCCCCTCCTTTTTTACTTCGAATATGTGTACAAACCTTATAATCCCGGCATCTCTTAAATCCTCGAGGAACTCAGCGGGAATCTTGTTTTTGCCAATCCACACGCTCTGCTGCAATAACTTGTAATCCAGCATCCCAAGCGCCTCCCGCAACATCGCTCGCCGCGCGCGGAAACGTTCGGGAATATCAAACGCTACAATGGTGGGCGACTCTCCTTTTTCTTTCTTGTATTCCCTCGCCTGCATCAATGGCTCCTTCTTTTTTCTCGCATTCAAAAACGCCAGTCCCCTTCTTGTTATCGTCAATAATCCGTCTTTATTCTCAAGCATCCCCTGTCGGCGTAGCTTGCTCACCGTGGTGCGAAAACTTTGCTTATTCGCCGCCACCTTTCCTTCATTGATTTTTCTTGGCGCACTCATCTCTGCGCCAGAAGCATTTGTGCGGCGCGCAAGCAATTCGCCGATCATGTCTGAAAGCGTATGATGACGTGCGAATCCCGAAAGGATTAAATGTGCCAACTCTCCTCTTCTGTATGTTCGCTGTTTCATAAATTATACGACGGCCGTTCCATAATTTATTATAACGAAGTTATTGAGTGCGGGAATTTTGTGGCGTAGGTGTTGCGACGATATGAAACGTGCGGGCATCCCACCCATCGCGAACAAGGCTCTGCCCATCGGGGATTTTCTGCCATACCGCCTCATCGATGCGCGTACCTCCCTTTCCATAAAGCGCCACGCCATTATTCTCTGCCGCAAGCGAATACGATGCGGGCCAGGTAATGTCCGGACGCATCGCGTCTGTGTAGCCTTTCTCGTTCGCTAATAGAAAATAGCTGCGCGGAGGAATAAACTTTCCTTCAAACCTTGAAGCAGCCACGAGCGTGGATTCCTTCCCTGTCGAACTTTTCTTCTTTGTCGAAACACCGGTGAGTAACATGGGCGTGTCGCTATTGTTGTAGAGTTCCACAAAATCAAAGTCGGCATCGCCCCTCTTTCCTGCCATCACCTCACTTATGCGGAGTGCTGAGAAATTTGCAGACACCGCTGCATCCGAAATCGCCGCGCGGGCCATGGTGGAGCTTTTTTCTTCTGTCGCCTGTTGTTCGTCGCTCGGCGTGTGTTCTGCCTCGCTATTCTCCTTCCCTGGTGTGCCGCCTATTTCAGCCGACGTATGCCACGAAAAGTCTGTCCCGCGCTCGGCGGTGCGGCCGTCCGCATCGCCCGCGGGCCAGGCGGGATTCGCCGCAACCTCATCGACAAGCGTGCACGCGTCATCAAAAAGATAGAGCGCTTCATCGCTGTTGTTTATCGTGCCTGAAAAATCCGCTCCGCGCCTCACAAGGCGCAGCTCCCCTATTTTTAGTGCGGCATTGTTAAAACGCACATCTATCCTCTGGCTCTTGTCGAGCAACTCCCACCCCGCAAGCGACACGGTGCCAGTGCTTACATTTTTCAGTTCGAGCCATTCCTTTTTTGCATCGCCCTCGCTCCCCATCCACGCGACCTCGCTTATTACGACAGACATTACGGTTGAGGTAACCGCGCCAGCTCGCGCACAGCTCGCTCTGCGTGCGGCAACGCGCGCATTCGTCTCATTATTTGTTTCACTGCGTATTTCCCCTCTTGAACGCTTGGGGCGAGGCGTTGAATAAATTATCTGACGGCCGTCGGATAATTTATCGGAACGGGGGGAGAGGTCGATACTCTCCGAAGAAAACAGATTCGCCATGAGCTGGTCCGCACTGCCGCTCATATACCACATCCCTCCGAAGAGGGATGTAATACCGAGCACGAGGGCGATGCGTTTCATTATCCCGACTATTGCGCGGCAAGTCCGTCAACCCGCACTTGCGCCGCCTCAAATGTTATTGCCGCTGCTATATCTTTGTCCGCTCCGACAAAAACCCTGTATCCCGCCTTTATATCCTTAAGCGCGGTTATCGCCTCCCCTATCGGAGATGGGGGGGCGGGAGGAACACCCGCGCCTTTCTTCCCCGGCGCATACTGAGCAAGCTTCTGCTCGAACTCGTTCATTTCTTTCGCGAATACCGCGGGGTCTTTCGGTGCGCGCCCCTCAAATCGCGTCTTCTCCGTTATCGTCACTTCGCGCGTGAGCGGCAGCTCAAGGGCGGGGCTCCATTGGGGAGTTACTGCGAGCACGAAAGAGTTATTCCTTACCTCCTTTACCGTGCCGATAAGCGACCGTATCTCCGCGGTTGCGGGCCATGCGGCTTCCACGCGCGCCCTCAAGCTATCGAACTTTGCCTTCTCTGGCATGTACCCCGTTGCGAAGCCGATCGCTAACGCGATAACACCCACGCTTATTAATTTTAACAATTCTTTTTGTTCCATTATTTTAAGGTATTTTTCTATCACGGCGTGAGACGGCCAACGTAGGTGCAGGCACTGGCACCACCCTGCATGCACACACCATTGAATGAATCCCAACTATTTACGTAGCAGTTCCCCGCGCCTATTTGTAGCTGACCCTCGCACGTCGGAAGTAGGGACGGTATGTAACATACGCCCGTTGCGGGGCATTGATACACCGCCGCACCGAGCGTGGTACCCGCCGTTCCATAATAAATCGCTCCGGTAGAATCGATGCGCAGGCGCAAATTTCCCGCGCCATCGGAAAGGAAAATGTTGTTCGACTGCGTATTGTAGGGGGTTCCCGCAGCATAGGTTCCCAATATCACATTGTATGAGCCAGTAGTGATGCTGTACCCCGCACCAGTTCCAATTGCAGTGTTGTTGACGCCGGTGGTGTTGGAGTAGAGCGTATTCGCACCAATTGCGGTGTTGTTGGCGCCGGCGGTGTTGGCAAGGAGCGCGTCATAACCAATTGCGGTGTTGTTGGCGCCGGTATTGTTGTAGTAGAGCGCACTCATACCATTTGCGGTGTTTTGGATGCCAGTGGTGTTGGCCTGGAGTGCGTTCATGCCACTTGCCGTGTTATAAAGGCCAGTGGTGTTAGAGTAGAGGGCATAGGCGCCGACGCCGGTATTATTGCTGGTCGACGTAGCAGTATACAGCGCCCGGGACCCCACTGCGGTGTTATTGTTACCGATGGCGTTTGAGTAAAGCGCATGGTAACCATTCGCAACGTTGTTGTAGCCAGTAGTGTTTGAAAGAAGCGCGCCCCCACCATTTGCGGTGTTGTAATAGCCGGTGGTATTGGAGAAAAGTGCGCTCATGCCATTTGCGGTATTTTCATTTCCTGTGGTGTTGTAATAAAGAGCCTGCGCGCCGTTTGCAGCATTGGAGGAACCGCCGGTGTTAGAGTAAAGCGCGAATGTGCCATTTGCGGTGTTGCTTTGGCCGGTGGTGTTGGAGTACAGCGCTTGGTAGCCGTTAGCAACATTGTTGTAGCCAGTAGTGTTGTACCGGAGCGCGGCCGTGCCATTTGCGGTATTAAAGTTGCCGGTGGTATTAGCGAGGAGCGCATACGCGCCGTTCGCGGTGTTTTGAATACCGATGGTGTTGGAGTAAAGGGCCTGCGTACCATTTGCGGTGTTTTCAGTGCCGGTGGCGTTGTTGAAGAGCGCGTATGCGCCATTTGCGGTGTTGTTGACGCCCGTGGTGTTGTAATAAAGAGCCTGGTAACCATTGGCAACATTACTATAGCCAGTGGTGTTGCTTATGAGCGCCTGCATGCCATTTGCGGTGTTGTAATTGCCGGTGGTGTTGTAATAAAGAGCCTGCGCGCCGTTCGCGGTGTTATCATAACCGGTGGTGTTCGAGTAGAGCGCGCTCGAGCCGTTTGCGGTATTGTAGCTGCCGGTGGTGTTGGCCTGGAGTGCGTTCATGCCATTTGCGGCGTTGGCGAAGCCCGTGGTGTTGGAATAGAGGGCGTTCATGCCATTTGCGGCGTTTTGGTAGCCGGTGGTGTTACTGAAAAGCGCACTCGCACCGCCTGCAGTGTTTTGGTAGCCGGTGGTGTTCTTGTAGAGGGCATACGCGCCGTTCGCGGTGTTTTGGTAGCCCGTGGTGTTGGAGTAGAGAGCACTTCTACCCACGGCAACCATGTCATCGGTTAGCGTTCTATTCAGCGCACCGCGCCCAATTGCCACGTTGCCGCTCACGCCCGGAGCAGCGCTCAAAAGGGCCACGTATCCCACTGCAACGTTTGCGGTACCCGTGGTGTTTAACACGCCAGAATTCCCCACGAACGTATTCATATTGGCATCCGTATAGAGCGCCTGCGCGCCGCCCACACGAAAGATGCCGCCCGTATTCGTGTTTATGTCGCCCGCAACATCAAGCTTGTACGCCGGGGTGGTAGTGCCGATGCCGACGTTGCCGCTTACCAAGGTCATCGTTTCTGTGTTATTGGAATACAGATGAAGTCTGCTTCCACCCCCCGCCCCGTATTGCAAATACACGTCCTTGTCGCTGGCACTCAGCGAGTTCCTAATAACCCGCAGATTGGCGTATTGATCGTTGGAGGATAAATCTAACCCTTCCGCCCCCGCCGTACCGGAAATTACCAGCTTGGCAGAAGAAGGACTCGTTGTGCCAATGCCGACATTGCCCGTGTTGTAATAAATGTTCGAACCGCTCGTCGTCCACTGACTTCCACTGCCCGTGCTGGTACTTATTGCAGTGAATGCGCCACCGGTTGATATTTTCAATTGCGTCCCGTCAAAGTACAACACGCTCGCGTTCGTAGACGTCGCCGGTTGGGTGGCGGCCTGGAACGTGATGCTCGAGAGCGTCGCCGCGTGCGCACCGAACGTAAGCGCCGCCGCAACGGCAGAAAACGCGATTCCCGCAACAACCGCTTTGTTCCTGAAGTTCATACGTTTGAACTTATTATACCACACGCGAATTCCTACTTAACGATAAGATTCGCCTTTTCGTTCTGGTTTTTCGCATATGTCGGCCACTCTTTCCAGTCAAACCGCCTCCCTACCAAACGGTATGAGAATTCTGCGGCATCACGCGCACGGAAGATGATTTTTGCACCCCGTATCTCGTACGCAATGGGCGTCGGTACCCCGAGTGGCGTAGCAAATACCTCTATATTGTCACTTGAAAAATCGACTGCGTGCTTCCAAACCCAAAGTTCGCTTCCTTTTTCAGCTTGTGTGAAATCGAGTATGAATTCATAGCCCCCCTCCCCAGTTATCAGTTTCCCTCTTCCCACATATTCTTCCCTTATACTTCCCGCGATAGACGCCGCATACGTTGAATACTTCGCTCCTTCTATCTCATAGAGCGGGTCGAGCGCGGTTACTGAGAGTTTGTTCACGCTCGCGATGTTGTTGCCATTCAAATTGAGTGTGCCGTTTATGAGCGATGCGCCATTCACATAAAGTGCATTCGCGCCCGGCGTTGAGGTGCCGATGCCGACGTTGCCGCTCACCACCAAGCCGCTCGACGGCGCCGCGGTATTCACCGCGTAACCG
>JAKAID010000007.1 GCA_021814545.1 bacterium | reverse complement strand
ACGGCACTTGCTGTGAAGGCCGATGAGCTCCATGCGAAGTTCTTCGCTCCCTCGTTCGCCTTCAATACGGATAATGCAGCAATGATGGGGGTTGCGGCCTATATCCAGCATCTTCGAGGAAAGAACCGGCGCCTCAGCGCGAACGCGAATATTTCGCTTTAGCACTGGATAACTGTGCATAAAAGGTGCATAACTGCACCTTTTTATTTTTTATACTGTTTACAAAGCGCTTATTTGCTACGTTTTTCGGCATTGTAGCATTTGTTCGCTTTTTGTACTTGCTTTTTCTTTTATTATCGCAAATACTTAAAAGTATGAAAAAGACACACGAAGAAAGAAGAGAGAAGGCTCTGCAAAGAATTGCGGAATTAATGAAGCAACGGGACGAAATCAACGACGAACTTAATCAATTGACTGGAGTCGCGAACAACGTTTCGAATCGAACTCAGAGCGAAGAGCCCCCGTTCGGCTTCTCTATCTCCAAAGAGGTCTTTGGTCTTTTTGACGAATACCCTCGGTTGCAAATCCGGCAAGCGGCGGACTTGCTGCAAAAGAAATACCCCAATTACAACAATGTGACGCGCGGCAACGTGCAAGGCGCGTTAGTTTATCTTGCAAATAAAGGAAAAATTAGGCGTGTTCCCGAAGAACGTGGCCTTTTCATGAAAACTGATGACGCGAGCACGCCATCTTCTTGAGGTCTGAGCAGGGTGACTGACGCCTTAAGATGATAGTGAGAGTATCATCTTGAACCATCGTCGGTTACCCTGCTCAGCCCTAAAGGGCTGAGGCAGTGACGGGTTGGAAGGCAGAGAATCGGGACGTGGCGAAATTGGTAGACGCATTAAGTTTGGAACTTAAATCTTTAACGACATGCGGGTTCGAATCCCGTCGTCCCGACTCTTTACCTTTCAACCAGCCGCTGCATTAATTATAGCTTTTAGGAATAAGCCGCGGCCATAAAATGCTGTGGAAAACAGTAACTTACGTTGCTGGGCCTCGTCAAATGAGGCCCATTTTATTATCTTGACAGTCTCCCATTACCTCATAAAAAGTTATCCACACCGTCCCGCTTTTCGAGAGACTCCGATGTGTTATTATAATGTCAGTTCGTGAACATACTCGGGAACAGCAACAAACGAGCAATCTCGTAATTACTGGGCACGTGAAGCGCCCAAAACATAATAAGACCCCACAATGGGGTCTTTCTTTTTTTAATATTGCGCACTCCCATCCTGATGTGGTATAGTACGCTTTGTAAGGTCGAAGTCCCGCTTGTCAGCGGGATATCATTTTAAATAAACCAACAAAAATGATGAATTTGAAAGAACTCAGCATTGCGGTCCAGCAGATCGCGGCTGAAAAGGGCATTCCGCCCGAAAAGGTGATGGGCGCGATCGAGGCGGCTATCGCGGCGGCGTACAAGAAAGAGTACCGCAAGCGCAGCGAAGTCGTCCGCGCAAAGATCAACGCCCGCACGGGCGAGCTCAAATTCTGGCAGGTGAAGACCGTCGTCGACCCGACGCAGGTCCGCATCGTGTCAGAGGAGGAGCAACTCGCAGAAAAGGAAAAGGAGCAGAAAGAAACACGCGGGGGGCGCGGGCACGAGCGGGTAAAAGAAGAGGAGGAGGGACTTCTCCCCCGCTACAACCCTGACCGCCACATCTTCCTTGAAGAGGCGAAGGCCATCAAGCCGGATGCAGCGATAGATGAGGAGCTTGAATTCCCGCTTGAGCCGCATTCCGATTTCGGCCGCATTGCCGCGCAAACAGCAAAACAGGTCGTGCTCCAGAACATCCGCGATGCGGAACGCGCTTCAGTGCAGGAAGAGTTCGCGGACAAGCAGGGCGAGATAGTAAGCGGCGTCATCCAGCGCTTCGAGCGCGGGAACGTCTATGTGGACCTCGGTCGCGCGGTCGGCATCATGTTCCGCAACGAGAGCATCCCGGGCGAACATTATCGCGTTGGCGAACGCATGCGCTTTTACGTGCTTGCGGTACAGTCTGACGTCCGCCACCCCGGCATTGTTCTCTCGCGCGCGACTCCCCTGTTCGTTTCGAAACTTTTTGAACTCGAGGTGCCGGAAATCGCGGATAAGACCGTTGAGATAAAACAGATTGCCCGTGAAGCCGGAAGCCGCACGAAAATCGCTGTCGCCTCGAAAGAGGAGGGCGTTGACCCCGTGGGTTCCGCGGTCGGCCAGCGCGGCACGCGCGTCATGGCGGTCACGAACGAGCTTGGCAATGAGAAGATAGACATCATCGAGTGGTCGGAAGACCCAGAAAAATTCATCGCGCATGCTATCTCGCCTGCAAAGGCAAAGCTCGTTGAAGTTCTCGAACATCGCGAAGCACGCATCCTGGTCCCCGAGGACCAGCTCTCGCTTGCGATAGGCAAGGGCGGACAGAACGTACGTCTTGCCGCGCAGCTTACGGGCTGGAAGATAGATATCCGCTCGCAGTCAAACCCGGAGGCGGCCCAGGAGGGCGGCGTGGCGGCAGTGGTGGAAGGAAAGGAGAATGTCGAAGAATAATAATCATTAACTATCCGTATGTTGTATCTCATTTTTGGCGCGATTGCGGCGGCGGCACTTTATACCGCCTACCTCGCCCTGTGGCTCAAAAAGCAGCCGGCAGGAAACGCGAAGATGCAGGAAATCTCCCGCGCTATTCAGGTGGGTTCCTCCGCGTATCTCACTCGCCAGTATAAGACCGTAGCGATAGTGTTCGTAGCGCTTTTTGCTGCGATATATTTCACGCTCGGTTGGATAATGGCGCTCGGCTTTTTTGTGGGCGCCACCGCATCCGCACTTGCGGGGTTCCTCGGCATGGCGGTGTCGGTCCGCTCGAACGCAAAAACGGCGGAGGCGGCGCGTAAGGGGCTTCCCTCGGCGCTCTCTCTCGCGTTTAGGGCAGGCTCGGTCACCGGTTTCCTCGTGGTCATTCTCGGCCTCCTTTCCGTTGCCGCGTTCTACCTTTTGACCGGCAGCGTGACAGGGCTTATCGGTCTCGGTTTCGGCGCAAGCCTCATCTCGGTCTTCGCGCGCCTCGGTGGCGGCATCTTTACGAAGGCGGCGGACGTGGGCACCGACCTCGTGGGTAAGGTTGAGGCGGGCATTCCGGAAGATGACCCGCGAAACCCCGGCGTCATCGCGGACAATGTCGGCGACAACGTCGGTGATTGCGCGGGCATGGCAGCAGACCTCTTCGAAACGTACGCGGTGACCCTCACTGCGGCGATACTCTTGGGTTCGCTCAAACTCACCGGCAGCGTGCTCTTCTTCCCGCTCGTCCTCGGTGCGCTCGCCATCATCGCGTCCATCGTAGGCAGCTTCTTTGTCCGCGTCGGGAAGGACCAAGGCATCATGAAGGCGCTCTATAAAGGGCTCATCGCATCGCTTGTTGCATCAGCGGTGCTCTTCTACTTCGCCGCAAAGTTCTACTTCGCGGGCGGCTATCTCCCCATCTTCTATTCGACGCTCGTCGGACTTGTAGTCACCGCGCTCATGGTCGTCATCACCGACTACTACACGGCAAAACAATACCGTCCCGTGAAGAGCATCGCGCAGGCTTCGAACTCGGGTCATGGCACGAACATCATTATGGGTCTTTCGGTCGGCATGGAAGCGACGCTCGCGCCCATCATCGTCATCGTCGCGGGTATGCTCACTGCGTACTTCTTCGCTGACATCTATGGCGTCGCAATCGCGGCGGTCTCCATGCTCTCGGTCGCAGGCATCGTGGTCGCCATCGACGCATTCGGCCCCATCACCGATAACGCGGGCGGTATCGCGGAAATGAGCGGTGCGCCGGAAGACGTGAGGAAGATCACTGACGCACTCGATGCGGTCGGTAACACGACGAAGGCGGTCACAAAGGGCTATGCCATCGCCTCGGCGGGCCTTGCCGCACTCGTGCTTTTCTCCGGTTACGCGGAAGAACTTTTGAAGAAAGTTTCTTCGGTTTCTTTCGACCTCCAAAATCCGATGGTACTCATCGGTTTACTCCTCGGCGCGGCCGTCCCCTACCTCTTCGCGTCTATCGCGATGAAGTCGGTCGGCAAGGCAGCGGGCGCCATCGTCGATGAGATACGCAGGCAGTTCCGCGAGATACAAGGTCTCATGGAAGGCACCGCAAAACCCGAGTACGACAAGGCGGTAGACATCGTGACGAAGGCGGCGCTCCGCGAGATGATAATTCCGGCGCTCCTCCCCGTCGTCTCCGTACTCCTCGTCGGATTTGCGTTCGGCAAAGAGGCGCTCGGCGGCTTTCTCATGGGCACTATTATCTCGGGTCTTTTCATCGGCATCTCGATGACCTCGGGCGGTGCGGCGTGGGATAACTCCAAGAAATATATCGAGGAGGGCCACTTCGGCGGCAAGGGCTCCGACGCGCATAAGGCGGCGGTAACCGGCGACACGGTCGGCGACCCTTACAAGGACACCGCTGGCCCCGCCATCAACCCCCTCATCAAGGTGATTAACATCGTAGCGTTGCTCATGGTTCCCTTCCTCTAAAAGGAAGGCGGCTGGCCGTTTCATGAAACACCCCCCGTATTTCGCGGGGGTGTTTTTTTGTTACATGCGTTACATGCCTATACTGCACAAAATGTTTCTGCAGAAACATTTTCCAAGAAGCGGGTAGTAATGCTGCGCCTACATCGCCCGTTGCTGTTGGTACTAAAAATCCAGCCCCTCGGTTGAGGGGCTGGATACATTAGTCTGCTTTCACTTTCACCTTCTTTGCGCGCTGCCGGTTCAATTTCGGCATTCGGATGGTGAGCACTCCGTTTTTTACCGCGGCGGTGGAACGTTCCGGGTCAACCTCGGTCGGCAGTATCACCGAACGCGAGAACCTTCCCCAAAAACATTCCTGATAAAAGTAATCTTTATCCGCTATCTCTTCCGTCTTCTGGCGCTCTCCCTTCACGGTAACCGATTCGTTCGTGATGTGGATATCGAGCTCGTCCGGACTCACCCCCGCGACCGTCGACTGCACCACAATATCGTCCCCATCCTGGTAGACATCGACGGTAAGCCTCCCTTCCGTTTCATCGTCTTCTATCTCGGTGTCTTCCTCGGATGCACGTACTCCTTTTGGCTCCCTCTCCACTTTGAGTTTCGTGGGCTCGCTCTTCACTTTCGCAAGCTCAACGAAAATGTCATTGTGTTCGTTGTTCTCCATACGCGTTCATTATATCACACCTCCCTCCCGCCCTCCCGCTTTATTTTTTCAAAATCACTCAACACGAAGAACGTGATGCCCACAAGGAAAAGGCTTGGGAGGAGCAGGTTCGAGAACTGCCAAATGTAGATGAGGTAGTTGAAGATGCCGTGCACGAGCGTTGCGACCACAAGACCCACCACAATGAACCGCTTCGACTCTCCCGCCACAATGCCATGCGCCCAATAGTATCCCGCGAGCGCCGACGCAAGCGTGTGCAAAAGCGTGGCACCGATGAGCCGGAGAATGAGCGCCTGCCCCGCGCCGAGCATCTCGACGAGCGAAGTCGCGTTGTAGAACGAACTCAACACGAACACATTTTCCACGGTCGCGAAACCAAGGCCCGCGACGATAAGGTAGATCATCCCGTCGATGGGCTCATCGAACTCGGGGCGGCCGAGCACCGCGCTATACGCACCCAAAAATTTTGCGAGCTCCTCGACACCTGCGAAGAGGAACATGGAGAGGAACATGACCGCGGTACGGTCGCCTATCATCCGCTCGAAAAACATCTGCACGAGCAACGCCGGCACGCTCATCGCCGCCCCCAACAAAAATGTTTTCGTAAGAAGCGAGATGGGCTCCGCATGGTCATCCTCACGCAAAAAAAATGTAAGCCAAAGCGCTGCAGGGAAAAACGCAACGAGCGCGTACACAAGGATGGGAACTATTTCCATTGTTCGATGAGAAGCAATGCGTTTGTTTTCTTTGGCAGTTTATCGAAGATGGCCTCTGTGATGAACGGCATGAACGGATGAAGAACGACGAGGGATTCATAGAGCACGTGCATGAGAATGGCGCGCGTGCGCGGCGCATCAGTGATGTTCGCGAGCTGTGCCTTCGATGCCTCGAGGTACCCATCGCAAAATTCGTGCCAAAAGAAATCGTAGAACTCGCGGAGCGCTTTTGCGAACTCGAAGGTCTCGATGTCGTGCGCGACGCTCTTCTTCAATTTGCTCAATGACTCGACCACCGCCTTATCGGCCGGAGAAAACCGTTCTGCGTCGAGCGCCCCCGCTGCCACGGGGAACATCGCGCCCTCTTCTATCTGCCCCAACACGAACTTTGCCGCATTCCAAATTTTATTCGTGAACTTTCTCCCGCCCACGACCGCGGTCTCATCCCAGCGGATGTCTTGCCCGGTCGCCTGCCAGACGACCGCGAACCGCGCGACGTCCGCGCCGTACTCTTCGATGTACTTCATAGGGTCGATGCCGGTGCCCAAACTTTTCGACATGCGCTTCCCCTCCTTCGTCATAATGGTGCCGTGAATGAGCACGTTCTTGAACGGTGCGGTTCCCATGAACTCGAGTCCTGAATATATCATGCGCGCCACCCAAAGATTCAAAATGTCGCGCGCAGTGATAAGCGTGTGGCCGGGATAATATTTTTCTTTGTCGCTCTCCGAGAGCCCCGCGAACGGCCAGAGCGCGGACGAGAACCAGGTGTCTAACACATCGGGCGCCTGTTCCATTTCGCAGGTGCCGCAGTGCGGACATTTCTTCGGTGCTGTTTCCGCAACCACGAAACTCTTTTCATCGTCAGCTTTGTTTTTGCAGAAATACACAGGGATGCGATGGCCCCACCAGATCTGCCGCGACACCGTCCAATCGCGGATGTTGCCGAGCCAATCGAAATACGGCTTCTCAAAACGTTCGGGATGAATGGCAACTTTTTTTGAATGCACCGCGTCCATCGCCAGCTTCGCGAGTTCTCTCATCGAGAGGAACCACTGCGCCGAGGGAGTGGGCTCAATGGACGAGCCGCAGCGGTAGCAGACCGACACGCGGTGCGGGTAGGGTTCTACCTTCACTATTCTCCCCTGCTTCGTGAGCTCCTCGACGACTGCCGCGCGCGCATCCGCCGATTTCATTCCTTCATATGCGCCCGCCTCCTTCGTCATCTTTCCGCGCCCGTCGATGACCACGATCATCGGCAGCTTGTGCCGCTCGCCTATCTCAAAATCGAGTACATCGTGCGCGGGCGTCACCTTTACCATACCCGTGCCGAACTTCGGGTCGATAGCCTCATCGGCGACGATGGGAATTTCGCGCCCCGTGATAGGCAGTGTTACTTTTTTGCCTACGAGTTTTTGATATCGCTCGTCGTGGGGGTTCACCGCGATGGCGGTGTCGCCAAGCATCGTCTCGGGGCGCGTCGTCGCCACCGTCACCTCATCGGAATATTTGATGTGCCATAGGTTCGTCTCCTCATCCTTATATTCAAGCTCGAGCTCGGAAAGGCTCGTCGCACACCGCGTGCACCAGTTCACCGTGCGATAGCCGCGGTAAAGCCAGCCGCGCTCATAATAATGTATGAATGCTTTCTGCACGTCCTTCGCGTACGCGGGGTCCATCGTGAACCGCGTGCGCGACCAATCTGCGGAGCATCCCAAACGGCGAAGCTGCTCCAAGATGCGGCCACCGTACTCAGTCTTCCACTCCCATACCTTCTCGATGAATTTTTCTCTTCCTATCTCAAAACGACTTATGCCCTGCTTCCGTAATTCTTTCTCAACGACATACTGCGTCGCGATGCCCGCATGGTCGGTCCCCGGCAACCACAACACCTTTCGTCCGCGCATGCGATGATAGCGCACGGTGATATCCTGGAACGTGTTGTCGAGCGCGTGTCCCATGTGGAGCGAACCCGTTACGTTCGGGAGCGGCATATAGACCACGTAAGCCTTCGCATCTTTTTCTGTCGGCAGATTATCGGGATTGAAGTATCCCGACTTTTCCCAAGAAGAATAAATTCCCTGTTCGACCGCTTTCGGCTCATACGCCCCCGCCCCGAGCACGCTCTGTTTTTTCGTTTCCATTCCCTTCATATATAAGGAGTGTTTGTTCGTTTCCACTATACCAACCTTATTCTGCCCCGGCAACATAAAAAGCCCCGCGGATGCGGAGCTTTTTATTTCTTATGACTTCACGAACTTCAGAATGCCAAGTCGCTTAATGCCCTCATGCACAAGCTCGTAGTACACATTCAAGCCATCACGACGAGGCTTTACGATGCCCACGTGGCGCAGGTGCGAGAGGTGCTGCGATACGTTCGTTTTGGATATCTTTAACCGTTTCGCAATCTCATTCACCGACAACTCTCCACTCGAGAGGACATCAATGATGGCTACTCGCTTCGGATTTGCCATCGCCTTAAAAAGCTCTGCGGCGTTATAGTGCTGTTCAACCATAGACGTAATACAACTACACCAGCCCAAATATTTCAAGTTTTCCTAATTTGCGGCACTTATATATTTTCATAATGTCGAATTTCTGCATCTATCCCCCGTTTCACGATGGCTACCACATCCATCCTCCACCCCCTCCTCTCATCGATAAGCTCGGTGTGGTAGTTCGCATAGAGGCTTGCCGCCCGGGTGAACTTCCTCACCTTTGCCGCGCTCATTTCATCTTCCGGCGCCAGCTCCCAATTCGTATTCGCCCTTACCGTTTTTACTTCCGTGAGCACAAGCGTTCCGTCTGGCGCTATCGCCACTATATCAAGCTCTCCCCACGGCCTCCTGTGATTTCGCTCCACAACGCGGTACCCCTTATTCACAAGATACGCACATGCCCTTGCCTCTCCCTCACGCCCAACTTCCGCTCGTTGGTTCATAAGTACATTATATACGAAATCCTGCACAAAATGTTTCTGTAGAAACATTTTTCTAACGTGAAATGAAAAAGTGTAGGTTTCATCGCATTATCGGCTTCACAGGCTGGTAAGCAGATGAATACTACGTTTTTTCGATATGCAACCAAAATTTGTCTAAAAATGTTTCTGTAGAAACATTTTTTTATATAGCGATGTAGGTTTCATCGCATTATCGGGTTTTTCAGCTTTTCCTTGTTTTTCAAGTTTTCTTTGTTTTCCTTATTAAACAAAAATCCCCGCTTTCGCGGGGACTTGCTTACTCTACGTAGTTAACCTCTATACCTCCGTCCCCAAGGGATATAAAAGACGATGGAATATCCGTCCAGCAGCCGCTATTAAAATACTCTACTTTCCCCACATGACCCGCGAGAGCGCGGTGGGTGTGGCCGCAGAATACCACGTCAAAATGCTCAAGCGCACCCATAGAAGTCGCTCCAAGCTCCACCCGCTGAGAGTTCCGCATCCAGGCCTTGCTTGCACGCTTCAGAAAGCGGCTAATAACCTGGCGCTCGGTATCAATGCGCTGGATAAAGAGATACACACTTGCTGCGAGGGTGCTCAAAAACGAGTTCCTCACGAGATATTGGTCGAACTGATGCCCGTGAGTCGCAAGACACCTTTTCCCGCGCCAATCGAATGCATGCTCCTGATAAACCTCGATTCCGATGAGGCGGGAGAGGATATTCGCGGCGCCATCATGGTTCCCCGCGATCCAAACGACCTCCTCGGGGCGCTTGGGGTGGGAGAGCTCGCGGAAATAGGAAAGGAGCGCCCAATCATCGTGGTCGAGGCGGCCGAAATTCAGGTCATCGAAAATATCGCCGTTCAGGATAAGCTTTTTGAACGTGAGCGACTTCAGCTTATGGAGCAACTGCTTCGAGCGGCAGGGGCGGGAGCCCAGGTGAATATCGGATACGATAATGACATCAAATTCGTTCATATAATATGCTTGAATTTTTACGCTTACTCGCGTTTAATTAACTATAAATCAATCCTAACCTAATGGCACGAACGAAATCAAAGGGTAAGAAGCGAGGAGGCGAGAAAACAAAACAAGCGAATGCGGAACTTGGCATTGCGATGCCAACGATGGACCTGCACCCCGACGTAAAAAAATATGTCATCGCGACCATTCTTACCGGGCTCACTATCATCCTTCTGCTCTCGGGTTTCCACCAAGCAGGACCGTGGGGAGAAATTTTCTTCAACGCATTCTTCAAACTGTTCGGCTGGGGCTACTATTTGTTGCCCGCGGTAACGACCATCATCGCGCTCTCGTTCTTCGCGCCCGACCCGACGAAATTTTTCGGCGTCACTCTTGTCGGTGCATTTTTTTTCGTGCTCTCCGGACTCGGCTTCATGGATGTCGTCTACGCGGGTAGCGGGGGATTGGTGGGCGAACTTGTCGGTTCACTGAAGTATCCGTTCGGCAATCCCGCCGCCATTATCATCACGCTCACCGGACTTGTCGCCTCGTTCCTCGTGACACTGAACCGTCCGCTCAACCTTTCGCTCCGCCGCGAGCGCGATGAAGAAGAGGAAGAAGAGAAGACAGAAGAAAAAGAAATCGAGGTGAGACTACCGCTCGAACCGAGAGAGGAGCCCATCAAAGACGAAATAAAACGGCCCGCACGCGAAGAGAAACAGAAGAAAGAAAAAGCGGCCGAGGAGGAACTCGATGAATCTGCGTTCGAAGTCCCCAAGGCGGCCTCACAAAAGAGCATCAAAAACTATACGCCGCCGCCGCTTGATTTACTTTCTTCCGCTGTTGAGAAGCCGACCATCGGCGACCTGCGCGCGAACGCGAACGTCATCAAGCGCACACTCGAGAGTTTTGGCATCCCGGTTGAGATGGGGGAAATAAATGTGGGCCCCACCGTCACGCGCTACACCTTGAAGCCTGCGGAGGGAGTGAAGATATCGCGCATCACTACCTTGAACCAGGACCTCGCACTCGCACTCGCCGCACACCCCATCCGCATCGAGGCGCCCATTCCTGGCAAATCGCTCGTGGGCATCGAGGTGCCCAACAAAATGGCGGCCGTCGTGCGCCTCGGCAGTCTGCTCCTCTATCCGGAATTCCAGAAATCGGAGGCGCTCTCGTTCCCGATCGGCCGCAACGTGAACGGCGAGCCGGTCTTTGCGAACATCGCAAAGATGCCGCACATGCTCGTCGCGGGCGCCACCGGTTCGGGCAAATCCATTACGCTGCACTCCATCCTCATCTCGCTCCTGTATAAGAACTCTCCCGAGATGCTGAAGATGATACTCATCGACCCGAAGCGCGTCGAGCTCTCTATCTACAACAACCTTCCGCACCTTATCGCGCCCGTCGTTACTGACAACAAAAAGGCGATCGGCGCGCTCCGCTGGGTCATTCAGGAAATGGACCGCCGCTACCAGGTACTCCTCGAGGCGGGTTCACGCGACATCAAGAGCTACAACAAGAGCGCAGCGGAACCGATGCCGTACATTCTCGTCGTTATCGATGAACTCGCCGACCTTATGGCAACGTACGGCAGGGAAGTGGAGGGTTCCATCATCCGCCTCGCGCAGATGGCGCGCGCGACCGGTATCCATATCATCGTGTCGACGCAGCGTCCCTCGGTCGAAGTCATCACGGGTCTCATCAAAGCGAACATCACGACCCGCATCGCGCTCCAGGTGGCGAGCCAGATCGACTCACGCACCATCCTCGATATGGCGGGTGCAGAGAAGCTACTCGGCCACGGCGACCTTCTTTTTGTGTCATCCGACTTCTCAAAGCCTCGCCGCATCCAGGGCGCCTTCCTCACCGAAGAAGAAATGAAGGGTGTTATTGCCTTTATTAAAGAGAACAATGAGGTCGCGATGAGTAGCATCCCCATCGATGAGGAACCAGAGGCGACCCACGTGTTCGAGAGCTTGAGCGGCGAAGGGGATGAGGAAGATGATATGTTCGACGAGGCGGTTGAGGCGGTCCGGGCGGCAGGGAAAGCATCCGCCTCGCTCCTCCAACGCAGGTTGAAAGTGGGGTATGCGCGTGCCGCGCGTCTCCTTGATATCATGGAGCAAAAGGGTATGATTGGTCCCGGAGAGGGTTCAAAGCCCCGTGAGGTGCTTTTCCTCAACGACTCATCGGAAACCCCGAGCGAATAACATACTATGGACGAATTTGTTGAAGTGAAGACCGTGGCGGCAACTATCGCCGATGCGATGAAGATGAAGAGCGTCTCCATCGAAAAACTTTCGCAGACCACAGGAGTCTCTGACCGTTTCATCACGCTCCTCCTCGACGAGAAGCACACGAAACTTCCTTCGGCGCCCTACGTGCGCGGCTATCTCGCCCGCATTGGAGCAGCGCTCAACCTGAACGGCGAACAGCTCTGGAACGATTTTGCCCGCGAGCATGCAGTGCCGCGTTCCGGGAAAACCGACACCATTGCCACAAACCGCTTTGAGATACGACAGCCGAACATGGTAGCGCTCGGCGCGGGAATTGTCGTTGTCGTTGCGCTCATCATTTTCGCGTTCCGTGCGCCCGCGATAATCGGTACCCCCACGCTCTCGCTTGATGCGCTTCCTGAAACCGCGGCGACCTCAACGCTCGACATCAAAGGGAAAATAGACCCGAAGAACCAGCTCACGGTCAATGACGAGATAATCTACCCCGACGAGTCGGGCGTATTCGAGAAAAAGGTAACACTTTCGCCGGGCTTCAACACGTTCCGCTTCAAGGTGAAGGGAATGCTCGGCAGGGAATTTGAAACTACAAAACAGGTCTATCTTGCGACCAGCACGAAGCACGTCGAACCAAAATCAACCACCACTACCACCGAATAACATGGCACCCGCAAAAAAGAATAAAGACGAGTCAGCAAAAGAGATTGAGTCATTGATGGAATCGCTCCAATCGCGCTTCGGCGAAGGAGCAGTAATGAAACTTGGCGAACAGGCAGCAATGAGGGTCGAGGCAATCCCCACGGGTTCGTTCTCGCTCGACTTGGCACTCGGCGTTGGCGGCTTTCCCAAGGGGCGCGTCATTGAGATATTCGGTCCCGAGAGCTCCGGCAAAACGACGCTCGCGCTCCATGCGGTCGCCGAAGTGCAGAAGAAGGGGGGCAAGGCCGCATTCATTGATGCGGAGCACGCGCTCGACCCCGAGTACGCGGCGCGCATCGGCGTAAAAACAAAAGAGCTTATCATTTCCCAGCCTGATAAT
Source organism: bacterium (assembly GCA_021814545.1). Taxonomy (GTDB): domain Bacteria; phylum Patescibacteriota; class Minisyncoccia; order UBA6257; family GWB1-50-10; genus CAIKKG01. Next base: position 14,800 of record JAKAID010000007.1, on the reverse strand, counting down.
GGGGAGGAGGCGCTTAATATTTTGGAAAGCCTTGTGCGCTCGAACATCATCGACATCGTGGTCGTGGATTCGGTCGCCGCACTTACCCCGCGCGCGGAAATAGAAGGAGAGATGGGCGCGCAGCATATGGGCCTCCAGGCGCGTCTTATGTCCCAGGCGCTTCGCAAGCTCACCGCCATCGCGGCGAAATCGAATACCATCGTCATCTTCATCAACCAGACCCGCATGAAGATAGGCCTCGTGTTCGGCAACCCCGAAACGACGCCGGGCGGCATGGCGCTCAAGTTCTATGCCTCCGTGCGCATCGATATCCGCCGCATCGCACAGATTAAGAAAGGGGAAAATGTAGTCGGCAACCGCACGAAGGCGAAGGTGGTAAAGAACAAGGTGTCGCCCCCGTTCCGCGTTGCGGAATTCGATATTCTCTACGGCGAAGGTATTTCGTACGAGTCGGATGTGTTAAATACTGCGGTGAAATATGAGGTGATAAAGAAGAACGGCGCGAGCTACTCCATGGATGGAGAAAAACTCGGCAACGGCTTCGATAACGTGCGCCTCCGCCTCAAGGAAGATAAAAAGCTTCTCGAATCTATCAAGAAGAAAACTATCGAAGCATCGGAGAAAAAAGGCATTGTTGTTGCTTCCGGACCGGAAGAAGAGGGTTAGCGGCAAACAAAAGACCCCTCTTCAACCCGCTCACGACCCCGCCCTTGGCGGGGTCTGCGCTTCCATTTAGGTTTCAGAAGGGTCTTTTGTTCGCCCGCCCTTAATTGCCTTTTATGAAGAAGAGGGGAACGTACGTCGTAATAAGGCCCGCGATGAGGAGGCCTACAAGCAAATATCTCACCCAGCTGTTCTTGTCTTTCATGGCTTAAAAAAGTTGCGGTGGCGGCGGCAACACCTCTTTATATTCCGCGAAGCTCATTTTTTTCATCTCGGTCGTATTGCGTTCGGGGATGTAGAGGAACTTCTTTTCGAGTATCTGGTCGTAGATGCGCTTCGTCACCTTTACGTCCTGCGTGCAGTATGATTTCAGCTTTTCCATTTCGCCATTGCGGTAGAACTCGATGGCCTGGAGCCCGTGCGCGCTCTTGCCCTCGCCGAGGTTCGCCTCTGCAAGCACGCCAAGCCCAATGCGGCGCCCCATGCGGTGCTCGATTTCCTCTAAAATGTCGAAGTGTGCGATTTTCGCAATGTTTGATTTAAAATATTTCTCGAGCACCGGCACATCAAAGCGCTTGCTCGAAAACCCGATGAGGAGATACGCGTTCTTAAAGTACGGCTCGATTTTCTCAAGCTCGTGCTCCGTGAAGCAGTGGTACGCATCTTCGTTATAGGAATAGAGGCCGACCACGGACATTTCAAGCTTTGCGATATGCTCCTGGCCACCCACATCCGCGAAGGTGTTCTTAGTTTCGATATCGAATACGATCCTGTCTTGCATAAGTGTTGTGTATTGGTTTAGGTGTGCCTGTCCGCCACGCTCGACGCTGCATAACTCTCAGGTTTCGTTTTTGCTTCAAAATTACTTGCTCGTATCATCCCCACCACTTCCTGGATGAGCACGTTCGTGGGGCCATGCGCGCCCACGTCCGCGTGTATCTCGAACTCCCACTGGGGGATGAGGTCCACCGTTTCCTGCTTTTTGAGCTCGCCCAAGAGCACGTGCGCCGCCTCAAGCGAGAACATTACCTCGCGAATGATGCGGTCGCGAAGTGTGTGGAATTTGCCGCCCTCATCAAGATGGCGCCAAAAATATTTACCGCCATTCCCCACGCGATGCACCACTATCGCGGTCACAAAGTCCGCGGTCTTATCCGCGAATCCCTGCGAATCCGTGCCGATGATAATTTTGTACGTCCGCTTCGGGTCATCTTTCATGAACTTGATAATGGCCGCGACGACCGCGTCCACTTCAAGCTGAAGCCCGTACGAACTACAGAACGTTTCCCGCATTCATCTACCTTACCGCAGGGGGAGAGAGGGAGTCAACAAAGACGCTTACCCTTATCACACGAACACGCGCGTCAATTTCCCCAGCGTGGAAATTGCGCTCGCCCTCAACCTCGCTCGTCCCGCGGAGCGCGGGACACCGTGCCCGCTCGGTTTCCGCACGGTGTTCTTGCGATAAGAGTTCGCTTACAAAAAGCGGCAAAAAGCAAAGTTGAACGATTTATTTTTATTGTATACACTATCGTAGTCAGAAAGGGCGCTTAGCTCAGCGGTAGAGCGACTCGTTTACACCGAGTAGGTCGGGGGTTCGACACCCTCAGCGCCCACAACCAAATAAAAAACGGGGCCTTATAACTGGCCCCGTTTTGCTATACTCACGGCGCGAACGCCCCGCCAAAAACGTTCTCTTCGAGCTGGCGCGCCTGCGACTCCGTGAACCGGAATACCGCATCGCACTTCTCGACTACCTCTTCCATCGGCGGCAGGAAGAAGTCATCGTCCGGGTTCAGCGTGTAACAGACGCCACGGTCGAGGAGCTCGCCGATACGCAGCTCTTCGATGGTCTTCACTGCACCGCATGCGAGGTTCGAGAGGGGACACCCCGAAATGCGCACGCCGTGGTCCACGACGTAGCTCACGAGCTCTGGATGGTCTGCGAGCGGGATGGCATGGCCGATGCCGTCGCACCGCAGGTCAAAAAGCGCGGTGCGGATGTTCGCTGCGAGCCGCGCGCGGTAGGTAGCCGCGGGCTCTTTCGCAACCCACTCTCCCGCGTGGCAATCGCGCTTCACCTTGCTCCCGAACGTGAGCTTGTACGCAGGCAGATGTTTCTCCGGCGGATGGGCCGCCTCATCGCAGACGAGGTTCAGCGCCATCTCTCCGTCGTACTCGAGTGCGATCTTCGCGATCGCGATACCCGTCTCCACGTCCGCTTCGCGCCCGATGCAGAGGTGCGGGAAGACCTTGATGCCGAGATCGGAATCCGCGGAGCGCATCGCGTTGTAAAACGCGTTCGCCGCATCACGCACCGCGAGCCCGCGCTTCGTGTGGTACTGCGGCGCGAAATACGCCTCGACGTACCGGTACCCCTCCCTCCTCCGCGTCCGCGCGTACTCGCGCACCGCGTAGCGGATCGCTTCCTCGGTCTGCAGCGCGCCCGTGATGAGGGAGAACTTCTTCACGAGATTTTCGTGCGGATTTCTAAAGAACTTGGCGAGCTCCTCCGTGTCGTCCGCAACCGATGCGATTGCGGATGGAATGGGCAATCCCGAGAGCTCGTAGAGCTCAGGAAGAGTCTTTGCAACCGCAAGACTGCCATCCACGTGGTCATGATGAAGCCCTCTGATGCGTGGCTGCATACTGCCTCCTTTCGCCTCTCTTGTGGTTTACAAGCTGCTACCTCTCTTGTACCACGGGCGCCGGGGTGAGCGCAAACAAAAACCGAGCTGGCTATTCAACTCGGTTTCCGTTCTGTACATTCGGTCTGCTGACCTCAGTGCCTCTTGCATTCGCACTGCTGTGCTCAGCATTCCCTCACTCTCGTTCGGTCATCGCGCTCCTTTTATGTCGGTCCGGCAGGACTCGAACCTGCAACCGGGCGTGTATAAGACGCCTGCTCTACCATTGAGCTACGGACCGTCGCTCTCCCTTCGCCAGAATCTTACCGCGAGGAGAGGGAAGAAATCAATGTGCTACCCTTCGAGCGTCGCTATTTCGAACCCGAACTTTTTAATGACCGCGTAGAACTCGTCCTGTTCGAGCGTCTCCTTCTCGACGAGCGCTTCGGCGATGGCATCAAGCGCCTTGCGGTTCTTCGTGATAACGCCTTTCGCGGATGCGAGCGCCTTCTGGATGTAGGCGTTCACCTCCTCGTCTATCATCGCGCCCACCGCCTCCGAATAGTCGCGCTCCATCGCCACATCGCGGCCGAGGAATACCATCTCCGCACCCTTGCCGAAGGAACGGGGACCGAGCTTCTCGCTCATGCCGTACTGCGTTACGAGGCGGCGCGCCACATCGGTCGCGTTCCTGATATCGCTCGACGAGCCTGTCGTCACATCCTTGAACACTGTCTGCTCCGCCGCGAACCCGCCGAACGAGACCGCGAGCTCCGCGAGGAATTGCGACTTCGTGTGTAATCGACGCTCCTCAAGCGGGAGTTTCAGCGTATACCCGCCCGCAATGCCGCGGCTCACAATGGAAACCTTATGGACCGGGTCAGCATCCTTCAGCGCTGCCGCCACGAGCGCATGGCCCGCCTCATGGTATGCGGTGATTTCTTTTTCTTTCTGCGAGATGACGCGGCTCTTGCGCGCGGGGCCAAGCAGAACTTTTTCTATTGAGTTCAAGAAATCGTCCTGAATGACCGTCTTGCGATTATTGCGTGCCGCAAGAATTGCCGCCTCGTTTACCAGGTTCGAAAGGTCTGCGCCCGCGAAGCCCGGTGTGCGGGTCGCGACCACTTTAAGGTCTACATCCTTTTCGAGCGGCTTGCCCTTCACATGGATTTTCAAAATTTCCTCGCGGTCCTTCACGTCGGGCATATCAAGCACCACGCGGCGGTCGAAGCGCCCGGGACGGAGGAGTGCGGAGTCTAACACATCAGGCCGGTTCGTCGCCGCAATGACAATCACGCTCGTATCGCGCTCGAAACCGTCCATCTCCACGAGTATCTGGTTCAATGTCTGCTCGCGCTCGTCGTGCCCGCCACCCATACCCGTACCGCGCTCGCGGCCTACCGCATCTATCTCGTCAATAAAGATGATGGCGGGCGCCGCCTGCTTCGCGATGTGGAAGAGATCGCGGACGCGCGAGGCGCCTACACCTACGAACATTTCAACGAATTCAGAAGCGGAAATATGGAAGAAGGGAACGCCCGCCTCACCCGCGACTGCACGCGCGAGCATTGTTTTCCCGGTACCCGGTGAACCCATAAGGAGCACGCCGCGGGGGATTTTCGCGCCAATGGCGGTGAACTTCTTCGTATTCTTCAAAAATTCCACCACCTCCATAAGCTCTTCCTTCGCCTCTTTGAGGCCCGCAACATCCTTGAACATCACCTTGTCGCGCGAAGGAGCGAACAAGCGCGCCTGCACCTTGCCGAACGTGAATGCCTGCCCCGCACCCGAGCGCATCTGCCGGAATATCCACCAGAAGACGAGCATCATAAGGAGGAGGGGAAGCACCACGGGGATGAGAATGCTCATCCAGTACTTTGTGCCGCTCTCATCCTGCACCTTGAACGAAACTGCCTGCAGCTGCTGCGAGGTCACTCCGTAATTCTTCAGCGTTTCTGAAAATCCCGTTTCATTTTCCTTGCGCGAGTATGCACGGTCGTCGTTTTTGAGCGTGATATCGAGGTCGTTCCCGTTCACCGTAAGCGTCTTTACCTCGCCCGCGGCTATTTTCTTCGCCACCTCGTCGAGGCTCAATGCGATCGGCTGCTTCGCCTGCGTGCTCGCGAACGTCGCGAAGAGAAGCGATGCAATGAACAGCGCTCCAATGGCCCACAATATGTTCTTCCACAATGTTTTCATAAGATTTCAGTTCGTTCTTAACTATAGTGCATGCGTCCGCCCCACGCAATAAAAAACTCCCGCGCGCGGCGGGGAGTTTTGTTTGCCTACTTCTTTGCCTTCAGGATGATCCTGCGCTCCTGCGGCTTCACGCTATCGATCGTGAATTTGTGCTCCTTGCCCACCGCAAGCACCTTCCTCATTTCTTCGGCACCTCCAAACTCCGTAACGTGCACGTAGCCCTGGTAGGTGTTGTCGAGGCTCACGATGGCGCCGAACGGATTGAACATATATACCTTACCCGTTACCTCCTGACCCTCTTTATAGTGGTTCATCACCACGGTCCACGGGTCCTCCTTCAATGCCTTGAGAGAAAGCGATATCTTTCCATCCTTTATCTCGATGATTTTCGCCTTCACCACCTCATCCACCTTCACTACATCCTTCGGATTCTCCACGATGCGATAGTCGAGTTCGGAAACATGGATAAGGCCCTCCACCGCCGGATTGTCCGTGAACTTCACGAACGCGCCGAAGTCGGCAACGCCGGAGATAATGCCCTCGATGACCTGACCCACTGTGTAGTTCTTTGCGAGCTCGCGCGAGGAAACCTCGGTCGCTTCTTTTTCAGAAATGATGAGCTTGCCCGTGCGGACATTCGCGTCAATGATTTTTACCGTAATATCCATACCCACCATGCGCTGGAGGGCGCTCGTTACTTCGGTGCGCTCCGCGGTCGTCGCCTTCGGATAGTGCTCGCCTGCGAGCTGGGAAACGGGGAGAAAGGCCGCAAGCCCCTTCACGTTCGCGATAAGGCCGCCCTTATTGAAGCCGGTCACCCTTACCGTGAACGCTTCATCCTTGCCTTTCAATTCATCCACCTCGCCCCATGCCTTCTGTTTGCCCGCTTCCGCGAGGGAGAGTTCTACGTAGCCGTCCTCATTGTCCACTTCGAGGACCTTTGCATGGATTTTGCCGCCCAATCCCACACTCTTCACGAGTTCGCGCGCGTTCTGGAGCTCGCCGCGATACACGGCGCCCGTGCCGTGCCTACCAAGATCGACAAGCAACATGCGAGAACCTTTCGAAAAGACCGTACCCTCCACGAGGTCGCCCACCTTAATGGACGAGAAGACCTGCGGGGCGGATTTCGAGAGCTGGTTCAAGATGAGCATGCCATTCTTTACGATATTCATAGTGCTACCAGAATATGCATTTTGCCCCAGTAAGTCAACCCTTTGCGGCAAAAAACCGCGTTGAAAAAAGCCTTAAAATGCCCTATACTGAGGTGTACTTATTATCTGATATGATCATTACCTACCAGGGCAACAACTACTTCAAGATACAGTCCGGAGAGTTCGCCATCCTCATTGACCCCGAAAACCAGCGCTCATTCAGGGGCACGCAGATAATCGTGAATACGGTGAAGCCGGCGCTCGCAGAACCGGCGGCGGAAGGGGAGGGAGAGCGGCCGTTCTGGATTGAGAACGCCGGCGAGTACGAGGTGAAGGGTGTGCGCGTACAGGGGTGGACCACCGGGAACGACGGCAAAACGGTCACGACGGCCTACCGCATTCTTTTCGATGAAATAGCCCTCGTCGTCCTTGGTCACTTGGGCGGCGAACTTTCGCCCGCCATAACCTCGGAGCTTGCGGATGCGGACATTGCTATTGTCCCCGCGGGCGGCAAGCCCTATCTCGCACAAAGCGAGGCGGCAAAGCTCGTACGCCAGCTCGAACCTGGCATCGTTATCCCCGCACTCTTTAAGGATGCGAAACCATTCCTTAAGGAGCTCGACCAGACGGACGTGAACGCGGAAGAGAAGCTTGTCATAAAAAAGAAGGACATTGCACCCAAGGCCATGAGGGTGCGATGGCTCGGACAATAGAGTAATAAATGTTCACTCGTTTCCAACATTTTATCGAATCGCTCCAGGAGGCGGACGAGGCGCGCAAGAAGCGCTGGGTCATCGGCGCCTCCGCGGTCGCCATGCTCATTATCATTCTTCTTTGGCTCATGTACCTTTCCCTTACACTCCCCGTTGTTGATACGGGTACGACCGCCGAAGCGACCTCTACCGACTCCGTAGCGCTTGAAGAGGCGCCGCCCGCGCCCTCCTCGATATTCGACACCTTCGGACGCGGCATCAGCATCGTGGTACAGAATGCGGAAGCGGGGCTTGCTGCATTCGCGGGAAGAATGGCGGATAACGTACACGCGATAACAAAACGCATGAACCGCTCGAACGTCATCGAAGTGAAAGGGGAGTAATAATCTTATGAAAAAGAACGAAGAACAATTAAATACGCACGGCACGATCGAGCCGCGGGAGATAACCGAAGAACTCAAAGAGTCCTATCTTGACTACGCAATGTCGGTCATCGTCTCGCGCGCGCTTCCTGATGTGCGTGATGGATTAAAACCGGTGCAGCGCCGCATCCTCTGGGCAATGTGGGACACCGGCCTCGCACACCCCGCGAAGTACAAAAAGTCCGCGAACATCGTCGGTGACGTGCTCGGCCGCTACCACCCGCACGGCGATTCTTCTATTTACGAATCTATGGTACGCATGGCGCAAAATTTTTCGCTCCGCTATCCGCTCGTGGACGGCCAGGGAAACTGGGGCTCCGTCGACGGCGACTCAGCCGCGGCGTACCGCTACACCGAAGCACGTCTCACGAAGGTCGCCTCGGAACTTTTGATTGATATTGAAAAAGAGACCATCGATTGGAATCCGAACTACGACAACTCCCGCGTAGAGCCCGCCTACCTCCCCGCGAAACTTCCGAACCTTCTTTTGAACGGCACGGTCGGCATCGCGGTCGGCATGGCAACGTCCGTTCCGCCGCACAACCTCGGCGAGGTGGCGGATGCGGCTATCTACCTTTCAAAGAACCCTGAAGCATCGACGCGCGAACTCCTCCAATACCTCCCGGGACCCGACTTCCCGACGGGCGGCATCATCTATGACAAGAAGGCGATAGAAGAGGCGTACTCGACTGGCCGCGGCTCCATTACCATGCGCGCGAAAGCCGAGATAGAGGAGCGCAAGGCCGGCAGCTTCCAGATAATCGTTACGGAAATCCCTTACCAGGTGAACAAGAGCGACCTCATCACGAAGATCGCCGAACTCGCGCAGGAAAAGAAAATCGAAGGTATCCGCGACCTTCGCGATGAATCGGACCGCGAGGGGCTTCGCGTGGTCATTGAATTAAAGAACGATGCGGCGCCGCAAAAGGTGTTGAACCAGCTCTACGAATACACCGAGCTCCAGAAGAATTTCTACTTCAATATGCTCGCCCTCGTGGACGGCATTAAGCCGCAGGTGCTCTCCCTCAAGGAAGTGCTCAGCGAATACCTGAAGCACCGCAAAGTCATCGTGCGCCGCCGCACGGAGTATGACCTCAAGAAAGCGCAGGAGCGCGCCCACATTCTCCAGGGCCTCGTTACCGCACTCGATGTCATCGATAAGATAATCGCCACCATCAAGAAGTCGAAAGACAAGGATGCGGCGCGTGAGAACCTTATGAAGCAGTTCAAGCTCTCCGAGCTCCAGGCGAACGCTATTTTGGAAATGAAGCTCCAGGCACTTGCCGCACTCGAGCGCATCAAGCTCGAGGATGAGTTGAAGGAGAAGAAAAAGTTCATCGCGGAGTGCGAGGCCATTTTGAAATCGCCGAAGCGAATGCTCGAGATAATCCAGCACGAACTTGGCGAGCTCAAAGCCGCGTATCCGAGCGAACGCAAAACGAAGCTCGTCGCTTCCGGCCTCAAGGAATTCCGCGAGGAAGACTTGGTGCCCCAGGAAGAGGTCATCATCACCATGAGCCAAGATGGCTACATCAAGCGCATGCCCGCGGGCACTTTCAAGACCCAGAAACGGGGAGGCAAGGGGCTCATCGGCTCGGAACTCAAAGAAGAGGACCTCGTGCACCAGATAATCGCGGCGAACACGCACGACAACATGCTCTTCTTCACTGACCAGGGCCGCGTCTTCCAGACGAAGGCGTACGAGATACCTGTTGCCGCACGCACCGCGAAAGGCAAGTCCGTCCACAACTTCCTCACCATTCCTCCCGCCGAGAAAATAGTTTCCATCGTGAGCTATGCGGATGGGACCGACAAAGAGAAGGGCGCGCCGAAGTTCCTCGTAATGGCAACGCGCGAGGGCATTATCAAGAAAACACCGCTCTCCGACTTTGCGTCCGTGCGCCGCACCGGCATCATTGCCCTGAAGCTCAAGGGCGAGGACTCGCTCCAGTGGGCGGCGTTCTCAACGGGCAGCGATGAAATAATTCTCGTGACCGCGCTCGGCCAGTCCATCCGCTTCAAGGAAAGCGATGTGCGCCCCATGGGCCGCACCGCTGCGGGCACCCGCGCAGTACGCCTCAAGAAGGGTGATGTGGTCGCGGGCTTCGATATCATCCCCCACGGCACGAAGAGCGACGCACCCTTCCTCGTCGTGATGGCGAACGGCTACGCAAAGCAGACTCCCCTCAAAGATTACAAGGCGCAGCGCCGCGGCGGCGGCGGCATTAAGACCGCGAAAATAACCGAAAAGACCGGGCGCGTCATCGCTGCGCGCATCATCGGCGAGGATACTGAGGAGGCTATTGCCTTCTCCTCGAAGGGCCAGGCGCTCCGCACGAAACTCTCCGATATCCGCGTTGCGGGCCGTGCGACCCAGGGCGTGAAGATAATGAATCTCGATAAGGGAGATTCGCTCATCGGCATCGTCTGCCTTTAATCTTTCATCGTGGACCTTAAGTAAGTTGAGCGGCACATTGTATAATGAATGCAATGTCAAAAGTTCAACTTATTTTTGTTGCGGTCGCGGGTGCACTTGTTCTTGGCATCATCCTCGTCTTCACTGGCGTCCTTCCTGGGCTTCAGCCTAAGCAGGTAAAGGCAACCATCAAAGTATGGGAGGTGGGCCCCTACAGCGCCGAGAGCGCCACGAAACTCCTGAAGGATGCATATCCACGCGTGACTTTTGAGTACAAGTCGTTCGACTCGGTCAGCACCTACGAAGATGCGCTTCTTGAGGCATTCGCGACCGGCCAGCCGCCCGACATTTTCATGGTTTCGAGCGAGAGCTTCCCGCGCTTCGCGAACAAAATCGCCGCATTCCCTGAAACAAGCATTAGTCTTGCTCAGCTCCGCAGCCTCTTCCCCCAGGTCGTTGAGCAGGCGTTCGTGAAACAGGGAAAGGTGTTCGCGCTCCCGCTCTCTATTGATACCCTCGCCCTCATTTACAACCGGGACCTGCTTGGCAGCGCGGGCATAACAACCCCGCCCAGCACCTGGGAGGAGCTCCAAGCCGATGTGCCCGCGCTCATCAAGAAAGATGCGGCGGGCAATATTGCAGTCGCCGCAACGACCCTTGGCGCCTCATCAAAAAGCATGCGCAACGTCCATGACCTTTTGAGTGCCATGATGATGCAACGGGGCGTGCCGATGGTAACCGATACGGGCTCTTCGGCGACCTTCGCCACGCAGCAGGCAACCGATGCGCTCACTTACTATACGCAGTTCGCGGATGCTTCGAGTACTCTCTACACCTGGAGCGACGCGATGCCGCCCGCGCTCGATACATTCAGCCAGGAGAAGGTGGCGATGACTTTTGGCTATCTTGAGGATGTGAAGGAGATAAAGAAGCGCAGCCAGTACCTCAATTTTGACGTGGCGCCCCTGCCCCAGCCCAGGGCGCTCCTTGATGCAGGAAAGTCGATGAGCTATCCGCGCATGTTCGGTTATGCCGTCTCACGCCAATCACCCAACTACGCGACTGCATGGAATATTGTCTTGGCGCTCACGACGAATGAGGCAACCGACCAGGCCTACATCGACGGATCGAACACCTCACCCGCGCTTCTTACACTCATCAATAAGACCTTGAGCAACGCAACACTTCACGTGTTCGCAAAGCAGGCACTCGTGGCAAAGCTCTGGCAGAAACCGAACAATACCCTCGCGGAAACTACGTTCTCAACCATGGTCGAGAATACGACATCAAAAAAACTCCGCGCCCAGGATGCGCTCTACGCCGCACAAAGCGAGATTAATAGGTCATTTATCCCGCAGTAGGGTATAATAAAATAGATATGAAGCATCTCCTCATCCCCGCCCTTCTTCTCCTCATGCTCGCAGCTCCGCACGCACACGCTGCGGTCATTGTGACGAACATTTGGCAGGGTGCGTACTGCGGCGCCGCCGCCCCAATTACTGCCGACAGTGGACCGCAGGGGCCCTGCAGCTTCTGCGATGCGCTCATCGTGGGAAGCAACCTTATCAACTTCGCCATTCAGGCGTCGATTGCTATTACGACCATCATGATAGCGTACGGTGCCTTGCGCCTCGTCCTTGCGGGCGGAGATCCCGGGAAACTGAGTGATGCAAAAGAAACGATAACGCGGGCTCTTAAGGGACTTTTTTGGGTCGTGGCCGCGTGGATGCTGGTGAATGTCTTTCTCCTCTTCCTTGCGGGCGCCTCCGGGAAGGCGAGTCCTGACTGGAAGTGGTACCAAGTAACCTGCACTCCCTAAAGCGCCACATGAAAAAACACTTTTTGCCAACCGCATTGCTGCTTCTTGTGCTTGTTGCTGTGGCGCACGGACAGACCGTTACCCTCCCGAACCCGCTCGGAGGCACGAACTCCATCATGGATATCTTGAACAAGATACTTGATGCGCTCATTATCTTTGCCGCGCCCGTCGTTACCGTGGTCGTCGTGTGGGCGGGGTTCATGTTCCTCCGTGTCGGCGAAGACCCCGAAAATATAACACGGGCGAAGAACACGATTATCTACGCCGTCGTCGGGTATGGTATAATTCTTATCGCAAAGGGGATCGGGGCTATTATTCAAAGTCTCTTTTCCCAGTAAAGGTCGAAGTTTACTTATAAGACACAAATTATCACTACAATGAAATCAATCGCTAAATACGCAGTAATCGCAGCAGCCGTCGCGCCATTGCTTGCTTTCGCCCAGGTAGGAACTATTGGCACAGTGACCGGAGGCCCGACTACCATTCAGGGCGTGTGGTCTATCATTCAGACCGTTATGAACTGGGTTGTCGCGGTCTTTTTCCTCTATGCAACATACAACTTTATTATGGCTGCTTGGAGCTATGTGGGTTCCTCGGGCGACCCCGATGCCTTGAAAGAAATCCGCAGCAAAGTCATCGCTGGCGTCGTAGGTGTCGCAGTCGGCCTCTTGGCGTTTGCTCTTCCAAGGATCGTGCAGAATTTCCTTGGTGTAAACATCACGGGATAGGCCTTTTAGAAGCACTCGAACCCCTGCGCTTCCCAGCGTCGGGGGTTTTTGATTTAATGGGAACAGGCGACAGGAATATGGACGGGTGGCGAAATGGCAGACGCATCAGCTTTAGGAGCTGACGCCCGCAAGGGCATGTGGGTTCGACCCCCACCCCGTCCACAACACAAGTTTCACCAACGGCGGAGAAGCCTCGCAACAAGCGGAGCTCGTCCGACACTCTTGAGCTCGAGGGTGTCTCCGGGGCGACGCCCGAGTCTTACCCTCTCGCCAAGAGTATCGGACTTCGCTTGTAATGAGTTGGCGGCGAGCCGTTCGTTATCAGTTACTTATCTTCTGCTCTCCGTCGTGCGTGGAAGGCTTCATGCACCTCGCGGAGCTCTTTGTTCGTGAGGTGGGTATAGACCTGCGTCGTTGCGATATTCGCGTGGCCCAAAAGCTCCTGCACCGAGCGGAGGTCGGCACCGTTTATGAGGAGGTCGGTCGCGAACGAGTGACGAAGCTCATGCGGATGCACATGCTTTGCGATGCCTGCGGCGCGCGCATACTTATCTACCAGGCGCTGCACCGTACGGGGAATGATGCGCTCGGTCACCTTGCCGCTTTTTGCGATGCTTATGAACAACGCCTCATCCGCATCAGTACGTTTTTTTAAATATTCTTTAATAGCGCTCTTCGCACGGTCCGAGAGAAAGACCACGCGTATCTTCTCGCCCTTGCCGCGCACCGAAAGTTCGCCGCGCTCGAGGTCCAAATAGCGCGAGAGCGCGCAGAGTTCCGAAACGCGGAGCCCGGTCGAGAAGAGGAGCTCAAGAATGGCGCGGTCGCGCGAAGCGCGGAGCGAATCGCCTTTGGGCGCTGCAAGGAGCCGCACCAGTTCCTTGTACTCCAAAACTTCGATGTCACGCCGTGCGATCTTTGGGAGCTCTATCGAATCCGGTGCGAGCGACTTTATGCCGCGCTTTACGAGATACTTTAAAAAGTTACGGAGCGCGATAACGTAGTAGCTCTGAGTGATTTTTTTCATGCCGCGCCGCGAGAGCGTCACGCGGAAGCTCCGCACCACCGCGTCCGTTATATCAGCAGGGGAGCGGACGCCAGTCTCCTTCAAGAAGAGTGCTAAATACCGCTCATAATTCTCCCGCGTTTTTGGAGAACGATTTTTCTCAATCTCGAGATAATCTAAATACTCCCTTACCAATTCCGTTGCGGTTGCCATTACTTCAATTGTACCACTCTAAATATTGTGCGACGGGTGGATATTGACATTTTTCAATGTTTGGGTTATTCTTTTTTTAGTACCTCACATTTTGTGGGGTCTTCTGAAGGAGGAGAACCATGAAGGAAGAGAGGGAGACCATCGCGACCGACAGGAGCATCACGAGCAGCGCCAGCGTCGAAAGGGTGAAGGAGACCCCGGAGGACCTCGTCGAGTTCCTGGGCCAGGCCTGCAACCCCTTCGCGTCCGACACCAAGTACGAGGTCAAGGTCGACGGCAAGACCGTCGCGACGACCAGCGACCGGGACGAGGCGATGCGGGAGCTCGCGGACCACACCGGCAGGAAGTAGCGCCAAGCCGCAACATCTTCAAAAGAAAGTGGGGTATAGTGCGCCGCCACTAAATCCACATACGAGCCGCCTTTGAGAAGTTCAGGGGCGGCATTTTATTAATTTGACCGGAGCAATAAGGGGAGATAGACTACAAGCAGCACGTTGTGCCGATTTTTAACCCCGAATAAGAGGAGGGTAGTATGAGGCAGGAGATCATTGCAGACACCGAGGATGGCGATGGGAAGCGAGTGGAGCTCATCCGCATCGTGAACGACGACGCCTACTTCGTCCACGTCGAAGGGAAGGAGAGGTTCAGCACCGGCAGCAAGGACGAGGCGATGAAGAAGTACTTGAACCTCGCCGGACTCGACGACCTCGGGAGCTAACCCACCATGCGCGCAGGCCAATACGGCCCTGCGCGCTTATTTTTTGACATTTTTCCTGTTTTGCGCTACGATAGCCCCATGTTAACGAAGCGCAAGAAACAGGTCGCCATCAAGGAATTCCA
>JAKAID010000006.1 GCA_021814545.1 bacterium | reverse complement strand
AGATACCAGATGCCATCACTCAGCGCCGGGAAGTCTTTGTTATCGAAGAGGCCCTCGGAGCGACCAGGAACGCCACGCGGGTCCTTGTTCACGAGTGTCGCCACATCAGTAACATCGGAGGGAAGCACCCACTTTGCGTTGAAGGGGGCAGAAACATTGGACCATTGTGCGGGGTCGGGGTGGAGCGGAACGATTACCGCGGGCATTGCTGGCGTGCGTGCCGAGGGCGTAGGGGGGCGCGTGATCTGTGTGGGAGGGGCAATCGTGGTTGTTGAGCCTTGTGCGGCTGTGGTAATAGAGATGCCCCTTGTACCCCTCATTACATTCGTGCCGCTCCCATCGCTTGCAGTAATCGCGCCATCCGTGAACGTGATGGTCGAGGTGCCCACCCCCTTCACTTGGAAGGTGACCCTGAACGTTTCAAGTGCCGCGCCGGAGAATCCGTTCGTCGAGCCGCCGAGGAAGGAAACAGTTCCTGCGTCGTTCGAATATGACGGGTCCTGGAGCCAGAAATTAAATACCGAGTTCGTGCGGTCTACTTTGGTGACTGCAAGGACTGAGGGGGAGAACGAAATGGTGCCCTGGGCCGCATTTACTCCCACATTTTCCGTGTCGATGCGGACGTCCGCGGTGAAGGTGTCGCCGAGCGCGAACGATTGCCGGTCAGGGATGATAGAGAAGGTCGCCGCGCGTGCGACGCGGGGGATAAGGACGAGCACGAAGCCGAGAGTGAGTGTTGTAGCGACCAGTGAAAGCGAAAGGGAGCGCGTGTTCATCTTTTTTATTATACAGGTTCGTTATTTTGTGAGCGTGCGCGCGAAGATGCTTAAGTCTTGTGCATCGAGTATGCCATCACCGTTGAAGTCGACCGTTTTCCTCACCGACGGGTCGGACGAAAGCCAGCGGGACATAAAGATGCTCATATCGCTCGCGTCCACCTTGCCGTCGTGGTTTAGGTCGGTGCGCGTATCAAAGAGCGTGGAGACCACGAAGCTCGCCTCGGGCGACGTGCCGCTTGTGTCGCCGTCGGTGCTTGTCTGCTGCGTTGATACAGAATGCGTGCCGAGCGCAAGGTCGAATGTGTTGAAGGGGATAAGGTATTTACCGGAATTATCAGCGATACTCACGAGGCCGGTATCTTTTCCGTCAACGGTGGCGGTTACTGCGTATCCGGGCGTTGCGTACCCGGTGATGCCCACGAAGCCCCCCTTCGTTACGGTTGTATTCACAAAGTCGACCGTGGGCGGAAGGAGTACGTCGCGCACGATGAGTGTTTGATTCACATCAACCGCATACGTTTTGGTTTGCGAGAGTTTTCCATTACGGTCGGTCGCTGCGAGGAAGAAGTTGCGGATGCCTGCCGCAATGCCCGCGAAGCGAATGGTGAACGAGCCGTCCGCTGCGGCGACCGTTCCTTGCCGCACCGGAATGTTGCCGTCGCTGACCGCTACCACAGTAAGGTTCGCACCAGGGAACACTTTACCCGCAAAGATAACCGTTGAACGGATGACCGCTGTTATTCCTCCGATTGTCGCGGGCGTGGGGGGTGGAGGGGTTGTGGAGAAGGTCACTGTTTTTATCGAGGACACATCAAGCGAGGTTGATGCGGAGTCGAGAAGCGAGAGCGTTACCGTTTCTGGGATCGCGTCGGTCACAAGTTTCGTGCCCACGCCGCTTACGAAGTTCACCACACCGCCGCCCGTTGCTGAGCCGCTCGTGACGAGCGTCACGGAGCCGTTGAAGGTGGTATCAACGTTGCCGTTCGTGTCTTCTGCGCGAATAGTCACCGTGACATTCGTATTTATGAGCGCGTCAGTCGGTTGGAGAATGGTAAGGCGGGTCGCCACAATCGGTGCCGAGGAGACGGTGATGGAGCGCGATGCATCCGCAATGCCTATTGCGCCATCCGGTGCGGAGGGATTATCCGAGCAGCTGACCGTCACAAGGTGTGCGGTGTTGTCGTAGTACCAGAAGCTCGCCGACGATACACCGCTGCCAATAGTTACCGAAGTAACAGGGGAGCCGCCGGTCGATACATTGTAGAACGCGCTCGTGACTGACGGGTTTGCGTAAAGATAAACCGCGTTCGTGCCCGCAGTTACCGCGTTACCGAATGCATCTTCGCGTGAGACGGTGAAGCCAAGCCGCGTACCCGCGGTCATGTTGCCGGGGTTGTTCAAGAGGAACTGGGATGTGGCCGCGGGGGAGACAACCACCGCGCGCGTGCCATCCACGATGCCTGTTGCCCCATCTGGTGTTGTTGCGTTATCCGATGCCGATATAGTCCACGTGCCCGCCTTCCCCTCGTAGTACCAGAAGTTGGCGACCGAGGAACTGCTTGCGATGGAAATACTTGAAATAAGATTGCCGCCGCTTGATGCGTCATAGAAGGCGCTCAAGCCGCCCGCGGCGCTTGAGTAGAGGTACACCGTCTCGTTGCCCGAGGTTACCAGGTTTCCGAACTGGTCCTTGCGGGTCACCGTGTATCCAAGCCGCGTTCCCGCCGTCATATTGCCAGGCGTGTTCAATATATATTGTGCGGTTACGCCAGGGGAAAAGGTGACGGTTTGGGTCGAACTTACATCGAGGGTCGTCGTCGCACTGTCGATGAGTGAGAGCGTGACTGTTTCGGCATATGTGTCGGTGATGTTCGTTGAACCCACACCATTCGTGACCGAGACTACGACGCCGTTCTGCGGCGTGGCGTGGCCCGAGGTAACGAGCGTTACACTGTTGCTGTATGTGGTTGCAAGGTTACCGCTATTATCCTCCGCGCGGATAGTGACCGCGACGGTTGCGCCCACCACATTGTCGGTGGGTTTCACGATGGTGAAGCGGGTCGCGATGATGGGGGCGGGGGATACGGCGACTGACTGCGTGCCATCCACGATGCCTGCCGGACCATCCGGCGCGGTTGCATTGTCCGACGCAGTGATGGTCCACGTGCCCGCAGCGTCATCGTAGTACCAGAAGCTCGCCGACGATACACCGCTGCCAATAGTTACCGAAGTAACAGGGGAGCCGCCGGTCGATACATTGTAGAACGCTTTTGCACCGGTCGAATTTGAGTAGAGGTAGACCGTGTTCGTGCCTGCGGTTACCGCATTACCGAATGCATCCTGTCGTGTCGCGGTATACCCGAGGCGCGTGCCCACCTGCATGCCGCCGGGGTTATTCAAAAGAAAAGCGTGAGTCGCCGCCGGAAGAATATTTATTACATTCGTTGCATCTATGATGCCCGCATTGCCGTCCGGCGCCGTTGCATTATCTGACGCGGTTATCGTCGCCGTTCCTGCAAGCTCATCGTAGTACCAGAACTGCGCGGATGAGGTGCCGTTTGGAATTGTTATCGCGGTCACAATGTTCCCGCCGCTTGCGGCGTCGTAGAATTTTTTCGCCGCTCCCGCCGAGCTGCTGTAGAGATAGGCGGTGCTCGTGCCCGCGGTCACTACGTTGCCGAAGGGGTCTTTGCGGGTTACTGCATAGCCGAGCCGCACGCCTGCTGTCATCGTTGTGTTCTGGGTGATGCTGAATTGTGTGCTTGCTCCCGCTACGAATGTCGCGGTACTCGTTGCATCTATGATGCCCGCATTGCCGTCCGGCGCCGTTGCATTATCTGACGCGGTTATCGTCGCCGTTCCTGCAAGCTCATCGTAGTACCAGAACTGCGCGGATGAGGTGCCGTTTGGAATTGTTATCGCGGTCACAATGTTCCCGCCGCTTGCGGCGTCGTAGAAGCGCGCAGCAGTTCCCGTTGAATATGTGTAAGGATAAAACGTTTCATTGCTCGCCGTTCGCAGATTCCCGTACTGGTCTTTGCGCGTCACGGTGAATCCAAGCCTCGTGCCCACGGTGGCGCTCCCCGGGGCATTGAGGAACAGCTGGTAGGTTGGTGCAGGCACAAGCGTGACTGCGAATGGCACTGACGTCGCTGAAAAGTACGCCGTGTCGGCAGCCTTAGTCGCAGTCACGCTGCACGTGCCCGCCGCATCAATTACAGAGAGCGTGGTGCCGTTTAACGCACAACCCGTGGAGGTGCCTATTGAAAAGGTGACGGCTCCCGTTCCGCTTCCGCCGCTTGAGGAAACGGTAGATGTGGTGCCGTAGGGGACGGTAGACGGCGTTGCGAGCGCAGAGAGCGTTGCTTGATTTGTGCGCGTGTCACTCGCCACGGAGATGATGCCCGTCGTTGCTGCAAAATACGCATCGTCTTTATAGGTTGCCGCTGAACTTGTGGAACCCCACGTGCCATTGATGCGGCCAAGTCCGCCAAGCGTTAGTGCGTTTGCGGTAATGGTGAGCCCCGCGCCTACGCTTGCGGTCGCATTTCCTGTGGGCGCAATACTCAACGTGCTGCCGATAGATGTGCCAGTGACAATTGTTTTTGCGCCGGAGCCGGAAAAGATGAGGTTCGTGTATGTTGCTGGCTCGACCGCCTGGGCGCCACCATCATAATTTATAGTATTGCCTGCTGCGGAGGCATTCAGTGTGACATTTGCGGAAGGGGTGAATATTCCGCTTATGTTCAGAATCGCATTTGTGCCCTGCGTCCAGATGGCGGTGCCGCCCGTTCTCGCGTAGTTGCCATTTAATGTTACTGTTCCATTATTCGTTACCGTGCGGCCGGGCGAGTTTATATTGTTGTTGATGGTGAGATTGGCGGTTGAAAGGAACGAACAGTTTTGATTTGCCAACACGATGCTGTTAATGGTGCCTGTGCCATTCAACGTCAGTCCATTCACATTCATTCGTATCGTTCCTGTGGAGCCGTTCACGGTGCCATTTACCACGACATTGCCATTTTCAGTAATGATGGAGGTTCCGTTGATAGCAAGAATGGCGGTAGAGCTCACCGTGAGTCCGGCGTTCGTTACGTTCGCGCTTATGGTCACGCTGTTGCCCCCGGTCGTTGCGATAATCGCCGAATCGGTATTTGCGGGTGCGACACCGCCCACCCAGGTGGATCCTGTTGTCCAATTGCCGCCCGTCGGGGTACTTATGCGGACCGCGGCATTCACCGTACCAGTCCATGCGGCGAAAAGTAACGCGCACAATAATAGAGTTTTCTTCATCACTTTTATTGTACTAAATGCGGATATTCGATTATATGTTGATAAAAGCATGTTTTATTCATTCAGAACGACCCCTTCTCTACCGGGAAGAGAGGATTAGCGTTTCGATACGGCGTGCCGATTTAAGGAGATAATCGTGGTTGAATATTTTATAAAACAGCAAAACAAAAAGCGGCATAGCTGCCGTTTTTGTTAGCATTTATGCGCGTTACAGCGCGTTACACTATTTTCCCCCTACTGTTTCCCATGGGCGCACTTCGGTTGCGACGAACACGGTGTCATTTTCCTGCATGCCGATGAGTTTCAGCTTCGTGCCCACTTTACGCGCAGCCCCCCTTTTCCACTCCACATCACCCTCTTCAATGGTCCAGGTGTGGCCGGTAAAATCTTTCAGTGCGAATTCATTGTTATTCAAAATGCGCGTGATCGTGCCAGAGAGGAGCCCCACCTCAGGCCTGCTCCAGATATTTTCTTTGTGGTGGGGGAGTTGCGTGTAGAGCGTTGAGTAGCTCGTGAGCGCCTCGTCAATTTCCTGGCCGATGCCCAACGCATAGAGCGCACTCCCGGTGACCGCGACCATGAGCACTCCCGCGATGACAAGCATGTGCGTGCGGTAACGGTAGCCGGTTTTTGTGATGCGGGTCATCACGTATGCAAGCGAGACAAAGAGAATAATGACCGCGACCCAGAAGTAGGGGAAGATGATGAGCGAGTGCTCGATGAAGCTCCTACCGAAATATCCATAAATATCCCAGTCGCCGTCGTCAAGGACGTGGAGTAGGGTGCCTGCGGCGAGCGTTCCTAAAATGCCGAAGACGACCGCAGCGAACCAGAGTGAAATGTTTTTGAATGTGAACCACGCGCGAGCGGTCGGCTCGATGCGCTGCTCGCTGATCTGCTTCAAAACCTTTTCTTGAATAGACATATGCGCGGGAATTATTGTTCCATCTTCTTTTTTAATTGCTTGCGCGCTCGATTCACGAGCGTGCCCACTGTGCCGACGGGGCGCTGGAGAATGTCGGATATCTCCTCGTAGCTTTTTTCTTCGAGAAACTTGAGCACGAGCACATTGCGGTATTTCGCATCGAGCGCCTCAAGCGCCGCGAGCACGCGCTCTTTGTGTAGCCTGTGGTCAAGCTCCCGTTCAAGGTCGAGCGAGTCGGCGAGGTGTTCCACGACCGATTCATTCTGCTCCGTGGGGGCAAGCGTGGGGAAACGGCTCGTTTTACGGAGCGCATTGATGGCTTCATTGTGCGCGATGCGGTAAATCCACGAAGAAAATTTGAAGGAGCGGTCGAAATCATTGAGGTTTTGGTAGGCCTTAATGAACGTTTCCTGGAGCACGTCCTCAGCCTCTTCTCTTGAGAAGGAGGCTATGCGGAGCACGTACCGCATGAGCTTTGCTTCATACCGGCCCATGATGTGAAGGTATTCCCGGTTGTCGCTCAACGTGCGCGTTACCAGCTCTTCGTCGGGTGTATCGGGTGTCGGATGTCGTTTCTGCATACCTTGGGCATCATTAGCTACTACAAAAGACTACTCTATTTTCTTTCACATTTCGAGGGTTGCGGGTGGATGGAATTTTGATAAAAACCCGCATTTTTATTACAATACTTCTATGTTCAAGAACACGGATACGTTCTCACTTCCCGATGTCGAAGCGCAGGTTTTTTCATTTTGGGACGAGCATGGCATTTTCGAAAAATCAGTAGCGAAGAACAAACCCGGCGTGCGGGGGAAGGGGAAGAGGTTCGTATTCTACGAAGGCCCTCCGACCGCGAACGGCCGCCCCGGCATCCACCACGTCCTTGCCCGTTCGTTCAAAGACATCGTGCTCCGTTACAAAACAATGGACGGATACTACGTGCCCCGCAAGGGCGGCTGGGACACGCACGGGCTCCCCGTGGAGCTCGAGGTAGAGAAGACGCTCGGGCTGAAATCGAAGAAAGAAATTGAACAGTACGGCATCGCCGCATTCAACAAGAAGTGCAAGGAGTCGGTCTGGAAGTACAAAGATGAGTGGGAGAAGTTCACGAAGCGCATGGGGTTCTGGCTCGATATCGCGCACTCCTACGTTACGTACGCGAATGATTACATCGACACGAACTGGTGGATATTTTCGCAGGTTGAGAAGCGCGGACTTTTGTATAAAGGACAGAAAATCGTACCGTGGTGCACGCGGTGCGGTACCGCACTCTCCTCGCACGAGCTCGCACTCGGTTACAAGGAGGTCGAGGATACCTCGCTCTTCGTAAAATTCAAGGTAAAGAAAGGGGAAAAGATAGGTGCAAGATTCGTTGCTGACGACCGCACGTATATATTGTCGTGGACTACAACTCCGTGGACGCTTCCTGGTAATGTGGCGCTTGCGGTGGGTGGCGACATTGACTATGGCATCGTTGAGGTGGGCGAGGGAAAGAAAAAAGAAACGTATATTATCGCAGAGGCGCGCCGCGCGGTGCTCGAGAGCGCGTATCATCCGGTCGCGGTCGTGAAGGGGAGGGACCTCGTGCAGATAAGTTATGAGCCGCTGTTTCCTATTCCCTCATTCCAGCACGGTGCCGCAAAAAGCGTGGCGTACAAGGTGTATCCAGCTGATTTCGTGAGTATCGAAGATGGCACTGGCGTGGTGCATACGGCGGTCATGTATGGCGAGGATGACTACACGCTCGGCAAGAAGCTCGGATTGCTCCAGGTGCATACGGTGAATGAACAGGGGAAATTCGTGGACGAGGTCGCAGAATTCGCGGGCATGTACGTGAAGGCAAAGGAGACCGAGGAAAAGATAATCGCCTCACTCGCGGCAAAAAATTATCTCCTGCGCGCGCAGCCCTATACGCACGAATATCCGTTCTGCTGGCGCTGCAGCACGCCGCTTCTCTACTACGGCAGGAGTTCCTGGTTCATTGAGATGAGCAAGCTTCGGAAAGAACTATGGAAGGAGAATGAGGGGGTGCACTGGGTACCCGACCATCTTCGCGAGGGGCGGTTCGGTGAGTGGATACGCGAGGTAAAGGACTGGGCGATATCGCGCGAGCGCTACTGGGGTACGCCGCTCCCGATTTGGGAGTGCGAGTCTTGCCATGAACGCATCGTGCTTGGCGGCGTTCGCGAGCTTGAGGCGACGCAGGAAAAGCGGGGTAACCGCTACTTCCTTGTGCGCCACGGGGAGGCGGAGAGCAACGCAAAGAACGTGTTGAGTTGTTGGCCGGAGAAGACGAAGCACGGCTTGACGCTGAAGGGCCGTATTGCGGCCGACAAGTTGGCGAAGAAACTTGCGAAAGCAAAAATTGACCTCATTTTTTCTTCAGATCTCACCCGCACCAAAGAAACCGCCGCGGTGTTGAAAGCCGCGCTCGGCGTGCCGGTCATTTACGACGAGCGGCTGCGTGAGATAAACACGGGCGATATGAACGGGCTCTCTGTCGATGCCTACCACGCATTCTTCGCGAATCCGCTCGAGAAATTCACGAAGGCGCCCAAGAACGGCGAGACGTTCACCGAACTTCGTGCGCGTGCGTATAGCTTTATTAAAGAGCTTGAGAAGAAGTACGAGGGGAAACGCATTGCGATCGTGAGCCATGAGGACACGCTCTGGCTCATGGCGAGCGCGATGCAGGGCTTAGATGACGAGGCAAGCATCGCGCGTAAAGAGGGAAAGAACGGAGCCTTTATGCCGATGGGCGAGGCGCGTGAAGTTGCGTACCGTGCTATCCCGCGCGACGCTACCGGCCTCTTTGACCTTCATCGCCCGTATATCGATGAGGTTACGTTCCCGTGCGTGTCATGCCGCGGAACGATGAAGCGCATTCCCGAGGTCGCCGACGTATGGTTCGACTCCGGTGCGATGCCTTTCGCGCAGGCGCACTACCCTTTCGAAGAGAAGAAGGGTGGAACACTCGCGTTCCCTGCGGATTACATCGTGGAGGCGATGGACCAGACGCGCGGGTGGTTCTATACGCTCCTTGCGGTCGCGGTTCTTTTGAAACGGGGTGCACCCTACAAGAACGTCATCTCGCTCGGGCTCGTACTCGATAAGAATGGGCAGAAGATGTCGAAGTCGAAAGGCAATGTGGTGAGCCCGTGGGATATGATACAGAAGCACGGTATTGATGCGGTGCGTTGGTACTTTTACACCGTGAATCCGCCGGGCGAGACAAAGCGCTTCGACGAGCTTGAGGTCGCAAAGGTTTCGCGCCAGCTGTTCACGCTTATCTACAACTCATTCGTATTCTTCAATCTTTATAGTTCGTCCGAGTACATCCCGAAGGCGACACCCAAGGCGGTCAACGTGCTCGACAGGTGGGTGATGGCACGACTCCACGAGACCATCGAGCGCGCGAGCAAGTCGCTCAACGCCTACGAGATAGGGGATGCCGCGCGCTGCATTGAGGAGTTCGCGGGGGACTTTTCGCGGTGGTACATCCGCCGTTCGCGCCGGAGGCTCCAGAAGCCCGATTCACAAAAAGAATTTGCCGCGGTTTCGGCCATTTACGGGTATGTGCTTATCACGCTTGCGAAGCTCATGGCGCCGTTCGCGCCCTTCTTCTCCGAGGCACTTTACAAATCGCTCGTGAAGGACGCGAAGATGTCTGTGCACCTTGAGGCGTGGCCGAAGTCAGAGAAGCGGCTCATCAATAAGGAGCTTATTGAGGGCATGGCGGAGGTCCGCGCCGCAGCGAGCGTGGCGCTCGCGAAGCGTGCCGAGTCTGGTCTTAAGGTTCGCCAACCGCTCGCGGCATTAACCCTCAAGAGCGCGAAATTGAAGGGGAAGAAGGCGCTTCTTGAGATTTTGATGGATGAGGTGAACGTGAAAGAGGTGCGCTTCGATGCGGCGCAGGCCGCCGAAGTGGCGCTGGATACCACGGTAACCCCCGCGCTCAAGGAGGAGGGTTTGCTACGCGAGCTCGTGCGCATGGTACAGGACCTGCGGCAGGACGCGGGTTATTCGCCGAAGGACCAAATCGTGCTTCACGCGGTGCTCCCCGCGGAACGTTCCGCATTCGTGCATGCGAATATGGAATTTATGAAGCGCGAGGTGGGCGCGAAGGCGGTTGAGTTGAAGCGTGTTGAGCGATTCGATGCGGAACTTGCGACGAAGCTTGATGGGCACGATATTTGGCTTGCGGTCCGCCGCAACAACAAGTAGAGTAGAGGACAGCTCTTCGCACGCAAAGGAGATACCACGGATGGGGTTCGCCACGGGTTGTTTTGTTGCGGGTTTTCTTGCGATTTTGTTCGCGGGGAACGAGTTCCTGAACGCCTGGGAGGCGCACTGGCGGTCTGATTCGCCGGACATTTTTCCTCCCCTCAGGCAGCCGCTCGCCTTTTTCTGCATCGGCGGCGTCTTCATCTCTATCTCGCTGCTGCTCCGCTCATAAAACACCGCTCCCCTTACAGGGAGCGGCTTTTCTTTCATATAAGGCCCATCTTTTTCTTTGCGAGTGCGAGTTTCTTTTCTGACGTTTCTTTTGCCTGCGCATTGCCCTCTTCAAGGACGCGTTCAATGTGTGCGCGGTCATTGCTGAGCTCCTCTTTCTTTTTTTGGAAGAGGGCGAGCGCCTCCACGATAACTTCTGCGAGCTCGCGCTTAAAATCGGCGTACCCCTTGCCACGATAGGTCTCCACGAGCTCGGGGATGGCGCGTCCGCTCATTGCGGCGTAAAGCTCGAGGAGGTTCGCCATGCCGCGCCGTTCAGGGTCATACGCGATCGTGTCCTCAGAGTCTGTTACCGCACCCATCACCTTTTTCTTAATGGTCGTAGGCTCGTCGTCGATGAAGATGCAGCCCGCGGGGCGTGACTTCGACATCTTTGCGAGCGGGTCATCGAGGCTCATGAGGCGCTCAACGTTCGTCATCAACGGTTTTGGCTCAACAAATGTTTTCCCGAACTTTTTGTTGAACTTCCGCGCGAGCGTGCGGGTGAGTTCAAGGTGCTGGAGCTGATCATGGCCCACCGGCACGGCTTTCGCGTCGTAAAGGAGAATATCGGAGGCCATGAGTACGGGGTAATCGAAGAGGCCCACGTTCGTTGCGCTCTCTGCGAAGTATACTTCGGCGTTGTGAGTGACGGCCGTTTCCAAAAATTCTTCGGTTCGCGTCGGTTCATCGGGCTTATCGAACTTTGATCGGAAAGATTCCACCCCCATTTTTTCTTTGAATTGTGTCATGCGGCGGAGCTCGCCGAAGGGCGTAATGGTATTCAAAAGCCAGGTGAGCTCGGCGTGCGCGGGGACGGCGGACTGCTGGAAGATGACCGATTTCTTAGGGTCGAGACCGGCGGCGAGGTAGTCGAGCGCGACGTTCAGTATCTGCTCGCGCTTTTCCTTGGGGCTAAAGTCGATAGTGAGGGAGTGGAGGTCAGCGATGAAGAAGTAACAGGAGTACTCGCCGGAGTTTTGGAGCTCTACGAAATGCTTCAAGGCACCCAAATAGTTACCCAGATGGAGCTTGCCGGTCGGCTGGATGCCCGAGACTATCACTGGTTTCATTTTTCCAGTATACAATGGGGAAGTTTTGAGGACAAACAAAAGACCTCCTTCAACCCGCTCACGCCTCATAAGGCTGCGCTTCCGTTTAGGTTTCAGGAAATCTTTTGTTCGCCCTCTCGTGGTGGGATGACGTACCCCGGCCGCCCTTGTGCGCAAGGAAGCGGGCAACATGTTTCGAGGAATATCCCGCAGCCGCGAAGGCGGCGAGGGCAAAGAAAGTTTTCAGCAGAAAACTATTCTGGTTCCGAGGGGCGTGTTGGCCGCTTCTGGGCGCGAATTAAAGCAAAACTCCCGCCGGAGGGCGGGAGTTTTGTGGGGTTATATTTCGATGATAACCGGCAACACCATGGGCCGGCGCTTCGTCTTGTTGAAGAGGAAGAGGCCTATCTGGTCGCGTATCAAGGTCTTCAGGTAATCCGAATCAAGATTTTCTTTGTTCGGAATACGACCGATGATGCCGCGAATGCGCTTCCGTATCTCGTCCAAGAGGCCCTGATGCTCCTTGAGGTAGATGAAGCCGCGCGAGATGATATCCGGATTCTTAATAACGCGGCCGTCCGACTTGCCGATGGTCGTGATAATGACCACCATGCCCTCCTGCGAGAGGGTAATGCGGTCGCGGAGTACGACTTCACCGACATCGCCGACGCCAAGGCCGTCTACCATTACGTAATCAACCGGCACGCGCTCCGAAGACTGGCGAATGCCGTCCGAATAAATCTCGAGCACGTGGCCATTGTCGGTTACGATTGCCT
This sequence comes from bacterium, assembly GCA_021814545.1. Lineage (GTDB taxonomy): Bacteria > Patescibacteriota > Minisyncoccia > UBA6257 > GWB1-50-10 > CAIKKG01. The sequence goes on along the minus strand of JAKAID010000006.1, from coordinate 17,896 downwards.
GATTGGGGCTGATGCCCAACACCTCCTGCGCGTGTTTTGCATTCCTCCAGCGCATGAAGTAGTAGCCGTGGATGGGGATAAAGTTTTTGGGCTTCACCATACGCATCACCGCCTTCAATTCCTCCTGCGGCGCGTGGCCGGACGAGTGAATGGAGAGCATCTTGTTGTGATAGATGAGCGCGCCCTGGCGTGCCATGTTATCACGGAGCGTTTGCACGCTCTTTTCATTACCTGGCACGATGGACGACGAGAGAATGACCGTATCGCCGGCTTTCAGCTTAATGTGCTTGTGCTCGCCGTTCGCGATGCGCATAAAGCTGCCTTTCGGTTCTCCCTGCGCGCCCGTGCAGAGGATGAGGATTTTCTCGTCCTTGTGTTTGTGCAGCTCCTCGAGCGGGATAAGCGTGTCTTTCTTGAAGTGAAGATAGCCGAGGTTCTGCGCGATCTGTAGGTTCGTCTTCATTGAAAGACCACTGATTGCCACCTTCCTGCCGAGGTCCTCGGCAATCTTTACGATCTCGCCAAGACGGTCGATGAGCGAGGCGAAGGTGCCTACGAGCACGCGGCCGCTCGCTGCTGCGATAAGTTTGCGGAGCTCTTCCTCTACCACGCGCTCCGAGAGCGCGAAGCCGGGGGTTTCTGCGCCCGTCGAGTCGAGCATAAGCGTGTTAATGCCTTCCGCGCCGACGCGTTCCCACGTATCCATGCCGCGGGGCGTTCCGTCCGCATTGTAATCGAACTTGAACTCTCCGGGGTGCACGATATTGCCGACCGGCGTGCGGAAAATAATGCCGAAGCCGTCAGGAATGTTGTGCGCCACATCGAAGAAGGTCGCCGAGAAGTAGCGGCCGAGCTGATGCGTCTCCCCGCCCTTCACAAGTTGGAAGCGCGGTGTGGGCGAGTTCGGAAAATCGTCCTGGCGCTTCATAATGACTTCCTTTGAAAGGATAGTTGTGTAGATGGGCGGATTGCCGAGTTTTTCGAGCACATAGGGGAGCGCGCCGATGTGGTCGTAGTGACCGTGCGTAATGACGATCGCTTTGATGTTCTTCCTCTTTTTTTCGAGGTAGGCCACATTCGGGATAATGCAATCGACTCCCGGCGTGTCGACCTCGGGGAACTGAAGACCGACGTCGATAATGACGATCTCATCCTTGTACTCAAGGAGCATCATATTGCGCCCGATCTCATCGAGACCGCCGAGCGCGATAAAACGCACCGGTTCCTCACCCTTCGGATGGGGAGCGGGCTTATGTTCGGCTACCGGCCGCATATGATGTGCTGGTCGGTGGCTTGCCCCATGTCCGTGCGGCCGCGGCGCATAGCTGCGCCTGCCGTGGAATTCGCCCTTTGACTGATTGGTTCGCGTATGCGTAACCATAACTGAATTAGGAGTCTCCGGTCTCCGTACGTGATTTCCTTCGCTCTCATGTGAGAGAAACTGATCCGTCGAACGAATGACCGAAAACCGATTAAAATACTACTCTTAAATTGAATAGTGTGGGCAGGGCGGGACTTGAACCCGCAAGCCAGTAACGGCACACGGCCCTGAACCGTGCGTGTCTGCCAATTTCACCACCTGCCCTTTTCTAAAGGTTCTTCTAAATAGGAGAGAAAAAACTTAACCCCAGTATAGACGAACCTTTGCGTATTGTCAATTGTTACTTCAATACCCGTACCACTGCCACGCTCCACTGTTCTACGTTGTCGAAGCGGTCCTCGGGGGCGGTCATCACCCCCGGAGCGAATCCGGCAAGGCGCGAGGCGTGCGCGTAGAAATAGGGGAGTGAGAAGAGAAAAACGGCGGGGTCATCGTTCGCAATGAGCGTGTCGAGCCGCGAGAGTGCTTGTTCCTGGGACGCGGGGTCATTCTTCTGGCGTATGGTTTCTATGAGGCGGTCCACTTCGAGGTTTTGATAGAGCGAGAGGTTTAACCCTGGGTAGAACCGTTGTGAGGAATGCCAGAAGGGGAAGAGGTCGGCCGGGTTCTCGTAGATGTTGCCGAAGAGCAGGAGCTCGTAATTCCTTGTTTTTATGTAATCGTTCGCAAGCGTATTGGGGTCCTCCGCATCGATATTCACCTCGGAGATGCCTGCGGCGAGCCAATCTTCTTTGATGCGCTCTGCCGCCTTTTCGATGAAGGGAACGTTCGGGATGGTGAGGGTAAGTTTCAGGTCATTCGTTTTGAGGGCGGCGATGGCGCGTGCGGCACCCTCGGGGTCATAGACCACGTCCGAGGTTGCCATGCCATCCCACTGCGGCGTGGTCGAGGTACCCAAAGAATCCTGTGGTGCGAAGGTGACGAGCTGTTTCATAAGCGGCGAGTTCACGACCGCGGCGCGCCCCTTGAAGACATCTTCCACGAGCTTCTCCTTATTTATGGCGCGGTTCAACGCATCGCGCAGGCGTGCGTCTTTAAGCGCGGGATTGTTCACCGCATTCAAGAAGATGGCGTAGTAGCGGGGCATCGGTACGAGCTCCATCGTTACTCGCGGCAGGCTCTGGACTTCGTTGCCGAGCGGGAGCGCGCTCCCGAATCCATTCACGCGGCGGAGGCGGAAATCCTTCAACAACTCGTCTTGGTTCGCGTAGAGCATGAACGAGAAGTGGTCGATGTAGGGGCGCGTGCCCGCATAGCGTTCATTCACTGCGAGGCGATATTCGGTAATGAAACCGTCCTTGCGTTTTGCGTACCGTTCGAATTTGTAGGGGCCGTCGCCGACCGGCTCAAGGTTGTACTCTGAGAGGCGCACGTTCTCTATGGGGATGGCGCCGAAGATGTGTTTTGGGATAATCCGAACCCGCTTCAGGTTTTCCGTGAAGAACACGTAGGGCGTAGGGAGGGTGAATTTTACCTGGAGCTGGCTTACGCGCTCCGCCACAATACTTTGCCAATCTTTTGCGAGCGGCGAGCGCGCATCAGGGTCTTGGATGGTCTGGAGGGTGAAAAGGATGTCATCGCTCGTGAGCGGTTCCCCGTCGTCCCAGACGAGACCCTCCTTCAATTTCACATTATATTCACGGCCGTCATCAGAGACCTTCCAGTCGGAGAGGAGGGAGAAGAGCGGCGAGAAGAGGAGTGCGCTTATGTCTTTGTCCGTCTGATTGGAAGAGAGAATGGGGTTTATGATGACGGGCTGGCCGATGAGCCCTTCGGTGTACGCGCCGCCCGCGATAGGGACGAGCATGCTCCGTTCTTCTATTACCACGATGGAGAACGCGACAAGGGAAAGCGCAAAGACGACCCCCACGATCGTGAGAGCCCCCCGCTCTTCCTTGGTCAGCGCCTTCAAAAAAAGTTTTATGGTTTGCATGAGGAGTCTATCCGCTAATGGTACCAAAAACCCCCTTGCGGGGGAATCGGAGTACGGTGTTATTGCTTGGGAAGCGCGAGACTTAAGACAGTGAGTGCCGCAAAAAGTGCCGCGCACACAAGCGTCGCCCAGAAGATGACGCGTTCCAGACCACGGCGGGTCGAGTATGAGCTCCCCTCCACGCCGCCGAAAAGCCCCCCCGTACCGCCCGAGCGCTCCTGGAGGAGTACGAGGCCGATGAGGATGATGGAGACCACAAGCTGCGCAATATTGATAAGCATTTTATTCTTTATAAATCCACTTTCCCGCAAGCGCGAGGGTGAGGTTCACCGCTGTTACGATAAGCGTGCCGTAGAGCAGTGGAACGTACCCTTGGATTGTAAGGGGAGTCGAGAAAAAGTCAAGAATGGCGAGGGTTATTGCATTTATGACGATGGAGAAGAGGCCGAAGGTCAGGAGGATGAGCGGGCCGAAGAACAGCTTTAGGATAGGCTTTACGAGAAGATTGATGACGGTCAAGATGGCCGCCGCGATGAGCATTGCGGTGAAATCGCCCTGAAAGGTGAAACCAGCGACGAAGTTCACGGCCGCGAAGAGCGCGATGGTGTTCGAGAAGATATGGAAAATGAATTCGCCAAGCAGTTTTCTCATGGAACCTATATCAATAATACCTCCAACCTGCGTTGCGAGCAATTTTCTCGCTCCGCAAGGCTTGTCGACGATGGCATAGCCGGAGGCTACGCTAAGGAGACGCAACGAAGCGTGGCGGGAAAATTGCCGCAACCCGAAGGGATATGTCCAAATTATGCACGCTCTGTGTCATTTTCTCCTCAATGTGCCACTGCGGGCACATCTTCGTCGTCATTCCTTGATCGTGCACAATTTGGTTCATATCGCAGGCGGAGGTATTACTGAAATAGGTTCTTCATTATACCAGCTGAGAGAGGAGGCTCTCGCCCGTCATTTCTTCTGGCTTCGGAATACTCATGAGTTCGAGAATGGTGGGGGCGACGTCGGAGAGGAGACCGATGACCTTGAGGCGGGGAGTGCCCGCAAGGGGTGCCGCGCGCCTGTATTCGTTCTTTACGAGATAGAAGGGGACGGGGCTCACATTGTGGCGCGTCTCGGGCTGTCCCGTTTTCATATCAAGGAGGACTTCGGCGTTGCCGTGGTCCGAGGTGATAAGGAGCGTGTGCCCTTCTGCGGCAACCGCCTCGTAGAGGCGCGAGAGTTCACGGTCTACTACTTGTACCGCTTCAAGCGTGGCGTTGTAGTTCCCCGTATGGGCGAGAATGTCGCCGTTCGCGTAGTTCAATACGATGAAATCGAAGGCGCCCTCCTGGAGCGCGGAGAGCGCGCGGTCAGTGATGGCTGACGCCATCATTGCCGGCTTCGTTTCGGGATGAGGCGTGTCGAGCGAGGGGATGAGCACGCGGTATTCCTCCGGGTAGGGGTCATTCTTTAGCCCGTTGAAGAAGTAGGTTACGTGCGCGTACTTTTGTGTTTCCGCGATGTGGAGCTGCCGCTTGCCATAATCGGCGAGAACCTTGCCGAGCGTCGCAGTTATTTTTTCGTTCGGGAAGGCGACGCGCGCGGGATAGACGTCCGTGTACTCCGTCATCGTCGCAACATAAAGGTCTTCAAGGTGCGCCACGGGAAATTTGTTGAACGCGGGGTCGAGGAAGGCGCTCGTGATCTGGCGCATACTATCTTCGCGGAAATTGAAGAAGATGGCTGCATCGTGCGCGCGGATAGGGTGTGGTTCGGTAAGCGCTGCGGGGTCGATGAACTCATCGTTGAATCCCTTCGCGTACGTCCGTTTTGTCACATCCTCGAACTTTTGGAGTGGCGCCTTATCGCTCACGAGAAGCGCGTATGCTTTTTGCGTGCGGTCCCAGTGTTCGTCGCGGTTCATCGCATAGTAGCGCCCCACCACACTCACGATTTCGCCGGTATTGAAGGCGGCAATCTTCGCGCGGACTACCTGGAGAAGGTCTGCTGAGGACTCGGGCGGGCTATCCCTGCCATCGGTGATGAGGTGGAGATAGAGTGCGGTGCATTTTTCGCGTGATGCCATATCAATGAGCGCGCCAAGGTGGGCGAGCGAGGCATGTACGTTACCTTTCGTCAAAAGCCCCACGAGGTGGACCGCGCTTTTATTCGCGCGTGCGTGAGCGAAGGCTCCCGTGAGCGCCTTATTCGAGAAAAAATCACCGGATTCTATCGCAAGTGTGATTTTCGGGTAGTGCTGGTAGATAACGCGGCCCGAACCTATCGTGAGGTGCCCCACCTCACTGTTTCCCTCCTCTTCCCAGGGGAGCCCCATCGCGATGCCGGAGGCCTGAAGCGCCCCCGCAGGATAATTTCGTTCGAACATATCTATCGTCGCAGGCTTGCCGACATAGATAGGGTTCGATTCGTCCATCGAGCCTACGCCCCAGCCGTCGAGTATCGCGAGAATTATGGTCTGTTTCATGCGCGCAATTAAGGTTAGTATACGTGAATTTTCCCCTGTGCGCATCTTTTGACATCACTACTGTGCGGGTTCATACTAAATTCAGGAATCAATATATATCGATGCGTCGCGATCGATCACAACTAACAACCTATTTATATGGAATCGACACCCTTGATAATCGGGGTAGTGGTGGTTTTGGCACTTGGGGGAGGGTTTTATCTCCGGACGTGGCTTACCGAGCGCTCGAAGAAGTCTGCCGCAGTAGTGGCACAGTCGGAACTCGAAAGGGCCCGTTCCGAATCTAAAGAAATCCTTATTGAGGCAAAGGAAAAGGCAGCCGCCATTGTTGCGGAAGCCCAGAGGGAAGAGCGCGACCGCAAGCAGGAGCTGCGCCGCGTAGAGGAGCGTCTCACTAAAAAGGAGGACTCGCTTGAACTTGATAGGCGGAATCTTGAAAATACTGAGCGCGTGTGCCGTGAGGAGACTGCGCGGGCACGCACCACGGAGGCGGAACTGAAGGCAACACACGAGAAAGCGGTCAAAGAACTTGAGCGTGTGGCGGGGCTCACTCGCGAGGAGGCTCGCACCGCGGTAATGAAGGAATTCGAGGAAACGCACCGCAACGAACTGGCGAACATGATGGCGCGTCTTGAGCGCGAGAAGTCCGAGGCGTTCGAGGCGCGGAGCGCGGAAATTATTGCGACCGCAATGCAGCGCTATTCACGCGAGGTGCTAAACGATGTGACGACAAGCCTCGTGCCGCTCCCCAATGAGGAGATAAAGGGAAAGATCATTGGCCGCGAGGGGCGCAATATCCGCGCGTTTGAGCGTTTGACCGGCGTTGAGGTTATCATTGACGAATCGCCCGACAACCTCGTCATTTCATCGTTCGACCCGATGCGCCGCGAGCTTGCACGGCTCTCATTCGAGAAGCTGTTAAAGGACGGCCGCATCCAGCCGGCGAAGATAGAGGAAAAGGTGGAGGAGGCGCGCCGCGAGCTTGAGGAGCGGGTGCGCAAAATCGGCGAGGAGGCGATGTACGAGGTGGGCGTGCTCGATATCCCGAAAGAGATCATTCCCGTGCTGGGGAGGCTCAATTTCCGTACGAGCTATGGCCAAAACGTGCTCCAGCACTCGATTGAGATGGCGCATATCGCCGGCATGATCGCGACCGAACTCCACGTGAACGTCCAAGTCGTGAAGAAGGCGTCGCTCTTGCATGATATCGGCAAGGCTATCGACCAGGAGGTCGAGGGGACGCATGTCGATATCGGCAGGAAGCTCTTGAAGAAATACAACGTCGATGAGGCGGTCGTAAAAGCGATGGAATCTCACCACGAGGAGTATCCATTTTCGACGCCGGAGTCATATATTGTGGCGGCCGCGGACGCTATTTCTGCGGGCAGGCCGGGCGCGCGTCGCGATACGCTTGAAAAGTACATCAAGCGCCTCGAGGAGATAGAAAAAGTGGTGAACTCGTTCGACGGCGTGAAGCAGTCGTACGCGGTTTCCGCGGGTAGGGAGGTGCGCGTGTTCGTTGTTCCAGAGAAAATAGACGATTTCGGCGCCTTCCAGATCGCAAAACAGATCGCGGGGAAGATAAAATCTGACGTCGGATTCCCTGGCGAGATAAAAGTGACCGTCATCCGCGAGGTAAAAGCAATCGAGTACGCGCGGTAGGGGGCAATAATTTGCCAAAATACGCAAGTTGTTGCCGTTTAGGTGGCAGACTTTAAAAAGTGTGGAATAATGCGGGTGCTTTGCTATAATGAAGCAATCATAAAGGTCGAGCGAAAACCAACTAACAATATTAAGAATATTTTATGAAGAAAGACGGACTTGTAGATGCAGTAATGAGCGCGGCAGGAATTGAGACAAAGAAGCAGGCGCAGGCGGCGGTTGAAGCATTGTTCGATACTATTGTAAAGACGATGGGGCGTGGCGAAGAGGTGGCGATCACCGGCTTCGGCACGTTCCGCGTTGCGAAGCGTGCGGCACGCATGGGTGTGAACCCGAAAACGGGAGAGAAAATCCAGATTGCGGCTTCCACGAAACCGAAATTCCGCGCAGGGAAGCTCCTCAAAGAAGCCGTTCTCTAGTTTTTAAGAGATCTCTTAACAGCTTGCAGACGTTCATATAAATAAAGAAAAACAAAAAGCCCTCCATAGGAGGGCTTTTTGTTACTTGAGCAGCTTCCTCACAAGCGTGCTCATGTCGATGAATATATTGTACGCGTCCCGTATTTTTGAGAGCGAGGATTTTACCTCATCGCGTACCGAAGGGGGGAGGACCTGCCCCGGGACATCCGCAGCGTCAGTGCTTGTGGCGGTGCTCGTTGCGGTAGTTGAGGCATTGTCCGCAGTCGAGGACGTCGCGGTGTCGCTCGCCAATATTGTGAGCGCGTGCAGCTTCACGGCTGTTGAGGTGCTTGTTTCTGCCGAACTCGTTGCTGTGCTCGTGGTTTCGGGAATATAGGTCGCAAAGAAAAGAGTACGCGCGTTGTCGTTCAGTTTTTCGCTCTCCGTGATAACTTTTTCTGCGCTCGTGAGCATTTCCCGTGCGGACGCTATCTTCTTTATGCGCGCCTTTTCAAGACGTGCCACGTCCGCATCGATTTTCTGCCAGCGCTTCTTTGCGGTGTCGATGGTTTTTGCCTGCTGCATCACGAGGAAATAGTCGCGCACCGCCGAAAAAGTGGGGAGATAGTTCTTTTCGCGCCAATCCTTGAAATCCTTCGCGAGCGATTTTACATCGTCGACAGAAAGCGTCTTTTCATTGTCATCAAGATATTGCTCTTGGGTTTGGAGATAATCCGCGGCGTCCTTCATCGTGTCCGCTGAAATATCGCGCCAGGCCTCCTCTCCGCCCTTAAGGTCCTCGAGTTCAAGGAGCTTTACGCGCGTATCTTTCGCTTCCGCGAGCGAAAGGTCAAGAACCTTACGGAACGTTTCGATACGCAGCGAAAGTTCGGTGGGTTGGCGCTCGTCTTTCGCGGAAACGAGGCTGTCGAGCGATTCCTTCACGCTTTCGAATGCTTTCTGGACGCCGGTCGATTGTGCGTGCACAAAAGAGACGCGCGAGGCGCCAAGAGTGATGGCGACGAGTATGGCAAAAAGGGGTAAGAAGCGTTTCATGGGTGGGCTAGTTCATTATTTGCTGCAGCATTGCATCGACGTCGGTTGTCGTTGTGTCGAGCGTTGAGGTCGGTTGTTCGGCCTTCAAGAGGGAGGCATTGAGGTGCTTCATTTTCGTGTCACTTACCTCGGAAAGCGCTGACGCAATCGCCTGGTTCACGCCCTGCTCGTATGTTATTTCTTTCAGCTGGATATTGATGGGAAGATTTCCATATTCATTTACCAAATTTTCGGGATTGAGCGACGCTGCCGTAGGATTCGGGAAGGCGAGCGGAATCGCGGTGATGACAAGGAGGAGCATTGCGGTAAGGCCCGCACCCGCGTAGCTCCAGAACGAGATGTGCGGGAGCGCCACGCGCGGCAGAGTGAACGAGGGCGCGGTGCGCGTTTCGCCCACGATGCGTGCTTTTGCGCGCGCCGCAAACTCGCGGTCCGGTGCGATCGCGTTCAAGGTTTTCAGTTGTCGTTTAATGTGTTCCATCGAGATGCGTTTTCAATTGCTTCAAGGCACGGTGCTGGATGACGCGGACCGCTCCCTCTGATTTTCCGAGCGCTTCCGCTATCTCTTTGTTCGAGAGGTCTTCTACGAACTTCATAATGAGCACGTTCTGCTGGTCGGGTTCAAGGCGGGTCAGGGCCACACGGACCGTGGTCATGTTGATGGCGCGATCGACATTCGCTTCATCGTTCGTTTCTTCTGAAAAGAATTCTTCTGGAACGTTGTCGATGCTTACATTGTTCTTCGCGGTGCGGTAGTAGTCGATGACCGCATTCGAAGCAATGCGATATATCCAGCTTGAGAAGGGGTAACCCTTGAATTCGAAGCCGTCGATGTTCTGCCATGCGCTCGTGAAGACTTGTTGGGAAATGTCTTCTGCGTCCTGTTTCCTCCCCACCCGAATAAAGACGAAACGGTAGATGGAAGGGAGGTACCGGTCATAAAGCCTGCCGAAAGCGGCGCTGTTGCCGGCTTGTGCCTTTTTAATGAGCGATTGTTCTTCGTCTTTCATAGATTACAACGATAGAAACAGGATTTCGTTTCGCTTCAGTAATGATTTTTTGTAACGCTCTGTAACACTTGTGCCGGATTAGAACACTATTGTAACAGAGGAGGGCGTAAATGTACACTTCATAAATTCGGGAAACAAAGGCTGCCCGTCGTGGGCAGCCTTTGAATTTGAGCGGGTAAGGGGAATCTCACGCGCTTCGCCATTCAGAATGTTCTCGCTTTTAAAAACCCTCGGTTTTTAATATTTTCCGATACGGGGAACCGGGCGCGGTTCCCCGACCCCCTCCACTGTTCAATTCCCCTTACCAAAAAACACAAAACGACCGCGAGGCCGTTTTCTTTGTTTTGAGCGGGTAAGGGGAATCGAACCCCTGTCATCAGCTTGGAAAGCTGAGGTAATGCCATTATACGATACCCGCGCCTCTCATTTGTAATTAAAGGATAGCGAAAGTTGCAGAGCGAGGCAAGCGCTATTTGAATAATCCCACTGTTTCTTCTATGATGAGTCGGTTCACAATACCGACATTATTTATGTATTTTCCGAAAGATAGGAGGACGAAAGCTATTATTACTGCGGTAGTGCTCGTGCTCGTGGCAGGCGGCCTCATTGCGCTTTTTGTGTCGCGGCAGGCGAAGCTTTCGCAATCGTTCGCTATTGCGCGGAAGAATGCGTCTGATGTCAGCCAGCGCATCGTAGAACTCACCTCGCAGACGGGAGACAAGATAACCGCGGCGAACAAGGCGGACCTTTCCGGCGATTCCGCTCGCGCGCAGGCGCTTCTTGAGGAAGCGAGCGGTGCAAATGCGGAGGCGAACCGCAACGCCGCCGACCTCGCAGGGTACCTGAAAGACCTCGCAACTTCGCTCTCCTCGGTTCGGTCTGTTTCGAGCCAGCGCCTCGCCTACGAGGCAATCGCAACTGATCTCTCGCTTGTTTCGGAATTCGTTGCCTACACGCGCGACCTTGATGATTTTTTGGAAAAACTTGCGACCGCTATCGATACAGGGAGCGGAGAGGGGAGGCGGGATGCCGCCACCGCGCTCGCGAAGGTGAACGAGGGCGCAAAGAAAATCAACGCATTGAACGCCGATTTCCGGTCGAGAATGGACGAGTTCGATAAGTCGCTTTAAAAATTTCCGGAATAAAAGAGCCCCCGCATACTGCGGGGGCTTTGATGTGTTGCCCTTCTTGGGGAGAACTACTAGATGCTCGTGAGGTGGGGCCTCCCCGCCCCGTCCGCGCAGGAGACGCAGTGGAGCGCTGCCGGCACCGCCTTCAGCCGCTTGAAGCCGATGGGCTCCTCGCAGTTCAGGCAGATGCCGTAGACGCCGAGCTTCATGCGCCGCTGCGCCTCGCGGAGCTCCTTCAGCTGCCGCATCCGCGCGACGTTCAGCACGCCCTCGCGCTCCCGCTCCGTGATGGGCTGCGCGCAGTCGTCCGACATCACGATGCGCTCCTGCGTCCGCTGCCGATCGATCGCCGCGTTCACGATGTTGAGAAGGTTGCCGATCTTCTCGTCGATCGTCTTGCTGATCTCCGCCGCCTGTTCCCGCGTCATCCGCCGCCCGTTCGAGTTCATGTACTCCTCCTCTAAGGTTTGTGAAGGTGCTACAACTACCGGATAATAGTACTACACAATCATAAAAATGTCAATCTTCCTCTTCGTCTCTTGAGGGAAGCGAACGCCGCAATACAAAAACCCCTGCGGACGCAAAGGGTTTTGTTCATCAGTCGGGCCGCCGGGAATCGAACCCGGTCTACCTGCTCCCAAAGCAGGCGTACTACCGGTATACTACGGCCCGAGTAAGGCATCCCCTCAAGTCTTTAAATTACCTGTTTTTTCTTATAGAATCAACGCAGGTATTTCCCCTCGTAGCTTAATGGATAAAGCAGGACTCTTCTAAGGTCTTGATGGGGGTTCGATTCCCTCCGAGGGGGCACTACATTTTTGGTCTGAAGAAAAAGCTTACGAAGAAGCAGCAGGCGCTCACGAGCACGGTCGCGAGGCCGGGGTTTATGCCGTAGACGTTGCCGAGGATGAGCCCGGTGGTAAGCGAAAATATCGCGAGTATCATACTAAGCCCCACGAAGCCTTTGAATGAGCGGGCGATGTTTTTTGCCGTTACCGCAGGGACGATAAGGAGCGCGCTCATAAGGAGCACTCCCACGAAGCTCACGCCGACCGAGATGGTGAAGGCGATAAGTATGAGCAGAAAGAGTTCCATGAGCGGTTGGGAAACGCGCGAGGCGACCGAGAGGTCGGGGGCGATGGAGGAGAGCGCGAGCGGCTTCAGATAGCGAAGGGTAATCGCCACTATCGCAAGTGCGATGCAGGCCTGGAGGACGGCGTCGTTTATCGAGATGTTCCTTACGCTGCCGAAAAAGGCCTCAAGGATATCCTGTTGCGGTATAAGGAGCGACCCTATCGAGAGTGCGGTCACAAAGAGCACGCCGGTCACTGATTCTATCGCCAGCTTTGTCTTCATTTCTACGTACCAGATGAGCAGCACGCCAAAAAAGAGCACGGCGATGCCGCCCACGAGCGGGTTGAAATTTAAAAGGATGCCGAGCGCGATGCCGGGGAGCGCGACGTGCGAGAGCGCGTCCGAGAGGAGCGTCATTTTGCGCACCACGAGGATGGAACCGACCGCGCCGCTCGCGGCCGCTACGAGAATTCCCGAGATGAAGGTGAAGAGTTGAAGCGTGTCCATTGGGATTTAGTGAGTGTGTTTGAAATGCGTATGTTCGCCGTAGAGGGTTGTGAGGCGCTCCTTGGTGAGTGTTTCTTCCGGCGTGCCGAAACAGAGCATTTTTTGGTTCAGGCAGAGCACGTTCGTCGCGTAACGGTTCACCACGTGGAGGTCGTGCGAAACGATGAGGAGCGCGATATGCATTGATTCTTGCAGATGATGGAGGAGCGCGTAGATGGATTCCTGGCCCGCCACGTCGACGTTCTCGGTCGGTTCATCGAACAGAAGCACCTGCGGGTCATCGAGGAGCGCCCACGCAAGAAGGACGCGCTGGAGCTGTCCGCTCGAGAGGTGTGCCAGGCGGCGCGCGAGCCAGCCGCGCTCAATGCCCACGAGCTCGAGCGCGCGTTCGTTCGAAATGGTCCGGTGCGGTTTGAGGTCGAGAAATTCGCCGACCGTCATCGGGAGATAGAGGTCCACAAGGAAACGCTGAGGGAGATAGCCCACGTGCACCCCCGCGCTCCACGTGATGGCACCCGAGGTTGCGGGCATGATGCCAAGGAGCGTTTTTAAGAGCACCGATTTCCCGGCGCCGTTCGGGCCGATGACCGCGAGCACCTCGCCCGCATCGAGCGTAAAAGAAATATTCCGAATAATGTCATTCACGCCCGCGTGTACGGTAAGGTCCGAGACCTCGAGGAGTGGTTTTGGTGCGGCGTTCATTTGTCGCCTTTAGTATACCAATTGTATGCAAAATCCCGCCAACGGGCGGGATTGATTTTGTGCCGCGGGAGGGAATTGAACCCCCGACGCCAGCCTCTTCAGGGCTGCGCTCTACCACTGAGCTACCGCGGCGCTCAACGAACAAGGTTACACTATCAGAAATATCAAAAGCGGACAATATGCCGAAAGGCATTCTTCCGTGCTTACGCCCTCGCGTCGCTTTCGTCGTCCTCGATGAGTTTCTCTTCTTCTTTTTGGAATGGGAGGCGCTTGCTTACCACACGACGGAAGATGAATTCCATCGTGAAGATGGCGAGTACTACTATTACCACGCCATACTCCGCTTCACGGAAGAGGTTCGCGGTCCTCAAGTAGCTGAGCCCCGACATGAGGAAGTAGGAGAGCGTGGTGATGGCGGTGAACCAAATGGTAACACCGGGGAGATACGAGCGGAGGAACGTGCCGAATTTCGTTTTTGTCCAGCCGGAGAGGAGGAGCACCAAAAGATTCACGCCGATAAGGAATTTCGCGGCGATGAGGAGCTTCGTGAGGTTCATCCGCAGATAATAGAAATACGGTTGGTAGCTCTTGTTCGGTTTTATCTTTTCGCGGTAGAGCTTCCACCCGAAGCGCGTGTTGCGGAGCATGCGGCCGGTAAAATAGACGAGCGTCTCGCCCACGACGAGCGTGGTGGGGGCGACCAAAAGAAACTCACTCCAGGAGAGCTTGTGGTTCACCACGAGGAGCATGGAAGCGAGGATGGCAATCTCGCCCTGGATAAGGATGGCGGCGCCGATGATGGCGTGCGTCCAGGCGGGGTATTGCAGAATATACTGGCCGATAATGTCCAGGAAATTACTCATGGCGGATGTTATACTATAAACAATAACACTTTTCCATACCATGAGGATATTCGTTACAAAGGAGAGCGTGCGGATGAAGGCGGTGCGCGCGAAAGGACCCGGCGGCCATAACTCCGATCGGCGCTCGAAAAAGGTGCAGATGTGGGTAGAGGTTTCGAAGCTGCCCATCACGGACGAGGAGAAAGAGCTTGTGCGGGAACGCCTCGCGCACCGCATCAACAAGAACGATGAGCTTGAGGAGGTGTGCGAAGACCAGCGCTCGCAGGAATTGAACCGCGACATCGGGCTCGAGCGGATGAACGCGCTCATTGAAGAGGCTATCACCGTAGAGAAGCCGCGCATTCCGACCGAAGCGCCACGCAAGGTAAAGCAGGAGGGTGTGCAGCAGGGCAGGTTGCGCCATGAGAAGGCAAAGATGCGGCGTGAAGAGAAGGCGACCTCCTCCGCCGAGCTTCGGAAGATGAAGGAAGATGCGGGTTGAATTTTCGCCTCTCTTTCGGCTATCATAGAGGCGTTCGAGCATGGTGGACGTAGCTCAATGGTGGAGCACCAGATTGTGGATCTGGTGGTTGCGGGTTCAAGTCCCGTCGTCCACCCACACAATGACAAGCCCCGCATATGCGGGGCTTGTTTTGTGGGTGAGGACTTGAACACGAGAAGGAGGGGTCGGGAGGAAGCCGTTCCTCCCGTGTCGGAATCATTCAAAACCGAGGGTTTTGAAAGCGCAGTTCCGCGAAGGCGGAACGAGCAGTGAAATGTCCCGTCGTCCACCCACACAATGACAAGCCCCGCATATGCGGGGCTTGTTTTGTGGGCGGTTTTTACAAATATTCGAATATTGTATACTGAAAAGAATCACAAAGGCCGAATCAAAAAATAAAAAATTTATTAAATTATTTACCACATGACAAAAGTTTTCGTTTCGTTAGCGTTAGCAGCGAGCTTAGCGATGCCATTCATGGCAGGAGCGCAGACGGTGCCGATAGGCACTCGTGAGCGTGTGCAGGACATACGGCAGAATTTGGGCGAGCAGGCGAAGCAAATCCGCGGAGCGCGGGAGAATGCGCTTGAGGAAAGGCGCGCGGCGTTCGCAAATCAGATAAAGGCAACGCGCGAGCAGTTCCAAAAAGATATGGAAGCGGCGCGCGAAACCGCGAAGAAGGCGCTTGAGGTGAAGCGAGAGGAAGCAAAGAAAGCAATCGAGAGCATTAAAGACGAGAGGCGCCGTGAGATTGCAAATCGTATCAATGAGAATTTGACCGAACTTAACACGCGCATACTCGAGCGCTATTCGGAGAACCTTGTGCAGATGGACAAGGTGCTTTCGAATATCGTCACGCGCGTTGACCGTGCGGAGGCGATGGGGCTTGCGGTAGCGCCGGTGCGTACCGCGGTCGCGTCCGCTTCGACGAGCATCGCGGCGGCGCGGGCAGCGGTCCTCGCGCAGGCGTCAAAAACCTATATGGCGACCTCAACGACCGACGCAACCGTGAAAGCAGATCTCACTGCGGTACGCGAGGCACTGAAGAAAGACCTGCGTGCGGTTGAGGCGACCGTGAAGAGCGCGCGCGATGCGGTCCATGCCGCGGCGGTGGCACTCGCACAAGTGCCGCGCATTCGCGAGATAGAAGTGAAACCGGTGCCGACGTCGACCGCACCGAGCGCAACAACGACGCAATAGCGCCCTACGTTAACCAATCTCTTCTTTTATGGAACCCAAGAACGGAAGAAAAACAAAGCTCATCATACTCGCGCTCATTATTATCGCGGGCGTTGCGCTCTATTTCTGGTGGCAGTCGGGAGCGATGCCAAACCTTTCGCCTGCGACGGGAGTGGATACGACAAGTACCATTTCCGATATCCAGCAGTCGGCAACGAGCATCGATACGGGTAATCTTGACCAGGAATTCCAGAGCGTCAACAAAGACCTCAACGCGCTCTAAAAAGTTCGTTCGTGTGTCTCAACCCCCACGCGCAACCGTGGGGGTTGTTTTATAATTGAGGAGATGCAGACGCCATTTTTTACCGGAGCGGGCGATGAAGGCGAAAGCCAGTTCGGGCAAAAACGAATACCCAAAGACGAGGCGCTCTTCGACGCCCTTGGCGCTGTTGATGCGGTGAACGCGCTTACGGGGTGGTGCGTGGTCGAAGCGCGCCGCGCATCCGCGGAGGCACCCAAGATGAATAGCATCGTTGCGTATCTGCGTGAGCTCCAGGAGATGCTTTTTGTTGCGCAGGCAGAAATCGCCTCCATCGGGCTCGACATGGGAAGCACGCAAAAAATAGGTACGGAAAAGATAGAGCGGCTTGAGGCTATCATCGCGCACGCGGACCACGAAGTGCATCCGGTACACAAATTCATTGTGCCGGGCGAGAGCGAGCTTGAGAGCCGGCTCGATATCACGCGCGTGCGGGCGAGAGACGCGGAGCGCGCGCTTGTGCGTTTTGGGAGGGCGCGCACGCTCCCTTCCGACCTTTTCCGTTTTTCGAATCGGCTCTCGAGCGTTTACTTCGCACTTGCGCGGCTCGCGAACGCTACCCTCGGGCTCAAAGAAAAGAACCCCTCTTATGAATAAGGTCGCGGCAGCGCGCGCTTGTATGGCGCGCATTATAGCGATACTGTAGAGCCCAATGAAGAGGATATATCTTGATCATGCAGCGACGACGCCCGTGAGGGCAGAGGCACGCCGCGCGATGATGCCCCACCTTACCAAGAAGTTCGGGAATCCGAGCTCGCTCCATTTTTTTGGCCAGGAGGCCATCGCGGCGGTGGATGGTGCGCGCACGGCGGTGGCAAAGGCACTTCACGCAGATTTTCGCGATATTATTTTCACCGGTTCGGCTACCGAGGCGAACAATTTGGCACTTCGGGGCTCCGTCGCGCGTTTCAGGGAACGGCATCCGAAACTCACGCCACGCGTCATTGTTTCCGCCATCGAGCATGAGGCGGTACTTGAGACCGCGCACGCGCTTCAAGGCGAAGGTGCGGAGCTCGTGGTCATTCCCGTCGATATGCAAGGGCGCGCTGACCTTGCGCGCCTCAAAGAAGCGCTCAACGACCGCACGGTTATCGTGTCCGTTATGTACGTGAATAATGAGATAGGGACCATTCAGCCGGTTCGCGAGATAGGGGAGCTTGTTGCCGCGCTCCGAAAAACAAAACCGTATCCGCTGTTCCATACCGATGCGGTGCAGGCGTTCAATTATTGTGCATGTAATGTTGAGGCACTTTCCGTGGATATGCTCACCCTCTCCGCGCATAAGATAGGAGGGCCAAAGGGAGTGGGCGCGCTCTTTGTGCGTGAAAGAGAAGAACGGGAGACGCTCGCCCCCATCATCACGGGCGGAGGCCAGGAGTTCGGGATGCGTTCCGGCACGGAGAATGTGGCGGGCATCGTGGGATTCGCGGCGGCGGTTACCGCAGTCGAGTACGAGCGCGTGAAGGAAGCGAAACGGCTTCTTAGCCTCAAAAAAATCCTTTGGGCTGGCATCAAAAAACGCATGCCTGAGGCGTGGGTGCATGGCATGGACGAGGCGCATTTTGACGATGCGGCGCCCCACATACTAAATGTGGCGTTCCCCAATATTCCCGTTGATGATCTTTTGGTGCGGCTTGATATGGCGGGCATCGCGGTTTCAACCGGCTCGGCATGCGCGGCGCGCGCGGCGAAAGGTTCACATGTGCTCGGCGCGCTCTGCGACAA
>JAKAID010000005.1 GCA_021814545.1 bacterium | reverse complement strand
TGCAATGTGCATGAGGTGCGCGTTCCCTGAAGCGGGCGGGACGGGAAGGAGGCCGCTCTTTATGTGGGCCAACTCGCCCCCGCGTGTTTCGATAACGCCA
The DNA here is from genome assembly GCA_021814545.1 of bacterium. Lineage (GTDB taxonomy): Bacteria > Patescibacteriota > Minisyncoccia > UBA6257 > GWB1-50-10 > CAIKKG01. Next base: position 31,967 of record JAKAID010000005.1, on the reverse strand, counting down.
AAACCGATGCGGGTGGTGCCGGGGTCTATTCCCAGTATGGTCATATGGGGCGCGCGTTCGTATAGACGCGCTGCACGTCTTGTTGCTCCTCAAGAAGCGGAATAAGTTCTTGAAGTTTTTTGTTATCCTCTTCTGAGATTTCAAGCGGGAATTTTGCGGCCCACATTGGTGTGTTTTCTTCCGTGCGCGGTTCGAACGCCCAGGTAACACTGCCGGGTTCCGCCCACTTCCCGTTGTGGTCGCGGAGAATAAGTTTTATTTCCGCCACCGTGCGGTTCACGCTGTCGGTGATAGCCTCGATAAGGAGTGCGGTGCCGCCCGGACCATACGCCTCAAAAACCGCTTCTTCGGTCACCACTTCGCCGCTTGTCGCTTTTGAAATGGCACGTTCGATATTTTCCTGGGGAACGCTTGCGGCACGCGCCTTCTCTATCGTCGTCCGGAGGCGGGGATTGAAGTCGGGATTCGATTCTATTTTTGCCGCCGCAGAGACCGCCGCGAGGAGTTTAGAAAAAAGGATACCGCGTTTTATATCCGCAGCACCTTTGTGGTGCTTGATCTGTTTCCAGTGGCTGTGTCCTGCCATACCACCTTTTTACATCGAAGCAGTCTCGAACGCAATCTCCCGTTGAGGGATGAGGTTTTTGTCGGTGGGGAGCGTGAACCAGAATGTGGAGCCGCGATTCAGTTCAGAAGAGACGCCTATTTCGCCGCCATGGCGCTTCACGATATTTTTTGCGATATAGAGGCCGAGGCCGCTCCCATTCGGCTCCATCTGTACCACATTCGAGCCGCGGTAGAGCTTTTGGAAAAGCCTTTTTAGGTCCTCGGGCGAAATGCCCACGCCGGTATCGATTACTGAGATGCGCACATATGGTTTTATCGCGTCACGCTCGAGCGCCACCGACACCTTGCCGTTCTTCGTGTTGTAGCGGATAGCATTGTCGATGAGATTAAAGAGCACCGCGCCGATGCGGTTCTCATCTATGGTAACGCGGGGGAGCGCTTCTTGCGGTGCGAATACCTCAAGGGTGATGCCGTATTGGTCCGCAAGCGTCTTCATTTCTTTCACGATATTCGAGACGAACGCGAGGAGGTCCGTTTCTTTCAGTGTGTAGCCGAATTTTCCTTCTTCTATTTTTGAAACATCGAGAAGGTCGTTCGTGATTTTTAGGGAGCGTTCCGAAACGCCGAGCGCTTCAGTCGCGATAGGGCCGATGTTTTTATCGTTCGCGCCGAACTTCGCAATATTCTCAAGCGCCCAGTGAAGTGCGGTGAGCGGCGTGCGGAGCTGGTGCGCGGCAACGCTGATGAAGTCTGACTTCGCCTGAAGGAGGCCTTTCTCGCGCGTGGTGTCACGGATGATTTTTATGAATCCAACCACTTCACCACCCTCGCCTTTCAATTGGTTCAGTGTGGTGTGGAGCTCAAGGTGCGGATTATCAAGCACGAGGTCCACTACTTGCGGCCAAACACCCGACTCGGAGAGCTGATTCATCGAGGGCGCAAGGGAGGGGAAGAGCGCTTGCACCAATAGGCGCAGCCGCGGGCTTTTTACCAGCCCCGGGTCGATGCGCGTGTTCATCACCTCGGTCGCATTTACTTGGAAGAGATTTTCTGCGGCTTTGTTAAACGTGATTATTTTGAAATCAGGGTCGTACACCACCACCGCATCTCCCAGAAATCCGATGAGTGCGCCCTGTTCGCGCATTGTGAGCATCTGTTCCGCGGTCAGTTCCGCGAGATGGAGGAAGGCGCGCACGAGCACCACGACCGTACCAAGGAAGATGATTACCGATGCTATTGTGAGCACGAGCGGAGAAAAGAACGCGTTTGCGATGAAGAGCGCGCCGATAAGCCCCAGCATAATAAGGAGCGAGACCATCTCCGGTGTTTTCCAATAGCGCATCATAACGCCTTCATTGTACCCCATTTCTTGCCCGCTTTCATGCCGACCTCGAGCGGCACCGAGAGAGGGAAAATGTGTTCCATGATATGTTTCAGCTTCTTTGCGGTCTCATGAAGAACGCTATCGCGTATCTCGAATAAAAGCTCGTCGTGTATCGAGAGGAGGAGTGCGGCGTGGTCGTTTTCCGCGAGTTCTTTTTCGCACGCGATCATTGCCATTTTGATAATATCAGCGCCCAACCCCTGGAGCGGCATATTGACCGCCGCGCGCTCGAACTCTCCCGGCGCGGATTCTTTCGGGAACCAACGCTTTCTCCCTAAGAGATTTTCCGCGTATCCGTTCTGTTTTACCGACTCCTTCACCTTTTCCTGCCAGCGTTTCACGCCGGGGAAGGCGCGGAAATATTCCGCGATGAACCGTTTTGCCTCTTCCATGGTGACGCCGGTGGTCTTCGAGAAGAGGCGCGGCCCCATGCCGTAGATGATGCCGAAGTTCAAGGTTTTGCCGATGCGGCGACGGTGCGCATCCACTTCTTTTGGTGCAACGCCGAACACTTTTGATGCGGTGAGCGTATGCACATCTTCATGGTGTTTGAACGCCTCAGTGAGCGCCTCGTCACCGCTCACGTGCGCCAAAAGACGCAGCTCTATTTGTGAGTAGTCGAGCGAGAGGAAAGAAGCGCCGCGTGCGGGAATGAACGCGTTACGGAGCGGTTCGGCCCACTTCGAACCCTGGGGAACGTTTTGGAGGTTCGGGCGCTCGGAGGAGAGGCGGCCGGTCGCGGTGCCGGTCTGCAGGTAGGTGGTGTGCACGCGTCCGTCCGCAGCCGAGGCCTCAGTGATAGGCGCTAAGAAGCTCGAGAAAATTTTAAACGTATCACGGTACTGGAGAATGAGGGGAACGACCGGATGTGCATTCACCATTTCTTGAAGGATATCCTTGCCGGTTTTCCGTTGGCCGGTCGCGGTCTTCCGTTTTGCACCGTGGTTGAGTTTCAAGCGGTCAAACAGCACCACGCCTATTTCCCGCGGCGAATTGATATTGAAGGGACCCCCCGCCGCCTCATAGATATTTTTCTCGAGCGCGGCAAGGTCCCTTTCCATTTCCTTGCGGAGTTTTCCCAATTCTTCGGCACCGACCGCAATACCGCGCTCCTCCATGCGCGCGAGTACTCGTATGAGCGGCATTTCAATGTCCTTGAATATGCGGGTGAGCCCGGCCGCTTCAAGGCCGTGCGCATACGTCGTTGCGAGCGCGGTGAGCGCCTCACGTTCTTTCTCAGGGTTCGTGAGGAGGTTTATATGCGCCACGCCCTCGGCGAGCCCGCGGAGCTCGGGGTCCTTGTTGTCGGGGTCAATGAGCCAGGCGGCGACATGGATATCGAAGAGGGGGTCAGCGACCGCCACCTTTTTCTTCGCGAGGGCCCTCACGATAGGTTTCCAGTCGAATGCGGTTTTCTGAAGCGTGCCGCCGAGGTTTTCTTTCTGCGTCTCCGCGTCGCGCGCGTCCGTCACCACCACCATCTCTTCTGCGGCGCCGAGTGGGAGACCTGCGGGTGCGGGGAGTTTTTCTTTCGGTTGTCGCGCGGGCTTTTCCTTGCCGCCTACCATGCTCTCGAACCCGAGCGAGAGGAAGTACGCGTTAAGGTCCACCTCGTTTGCGGGTTCGTACATTAATTCATCGAGCGTAACCTTGATGGGCGTTTCTGTGTTGATGGTCGAGAGCTGCTTTGAGAAGAGCGCATCTTTTTTGTATGGCAGGAATTTCTTCGCGAGTTTGTGGTCTTTCGGCATGTTCCCGTAGAGGTGTTCGATGGAGCCGAATTCGTGGAGTGCGGCAACCGCGGTTTTGGGGCCCACGCCGGGTACGCCGGGAATGTTGTCCGAGGGGTCGCCCACCAGTCCCTTATAGTCCGTCATTTGCTCGGGTTCGAGCTCATAGCGTGCCCTGACCGCGGCTGCATCATACTCGAGCATCTCGCTCACGCCCTTTTTTGGCGCGCGTACCACAATGTGGTTCCCCCGCACGAGCTGGAGCGTGTCCATGTCGCCTGTGAGTATCGTCACGTGGACATCCTTCGTGCCGAACTTCGTGGCGAGCGTGCCGATGATATCGTCGCCCTCGTAGCCTGCGAGCTCGAAGCAGGGGATGTTGAATTTCTTAAAAAGTTCCCGCGCCTTTTTGAGCTGCGAGATGAGTTCATCGGGTGCGGGCGGGCGGTGGGCTTTGTACGCCTCGAACATTTCCTTGCGGAAGGTGGGTTCAGGCCGGTCGAACGCCGCCGCGATATAGTCGGGTTTGTGCTCGCGGAGCGTTTTCATGAGCGCGCGGGAAAGACCGTATATCGCGCCGATGGGTTCGCCTGCGGGGGTCGTGAGCGGGGGGAGCGCGTGATAGGAGCGGTGGATTAAGGCGTGTGCGTCTATCAAAAGGAGCGTTTTCATCGCTCTTATTTTACCCCTAAATACCGCGCACTGAAATGGTGCGCGCGTGTTCTTTCTTTCCGTGGCGGAAGGCAAGGCGCACGGGGTTTTTAAAGCGCGCCCCGGTGAGGTTATTTGCCCACTCGATAAGAAAAATGTTCTCCGGGTCTGTAAGCGCTTTTTCGATGCGGAGGGGGCCAAGCTCTTTCATCGAGCTCACGCGGTAGGCATCGATGTGGTAGAGGTTTTTATAGCGCGCGCCTTTCAACCCATAGCGCTTCATAATAACGAACGTAGGGCTCGTGAGGCGGCTTTTTACGCCGAGCGCACGGGCAAAGCCCTGGATAAAGGTGGTTTTGCCGGCACCAAGGTCGCCGACAAGAGTTACCACCCGCGCATGTTTGCCGAGCGGCGTGCGCGCGAGTTTCGCGGCGAGTTTCGCGGCAAATTCTTTCGTTTCCGCTGCCGATGTGCTCTTTATTACGGGCATGGGTCAGAGAAGCCCCTCTTTTTTCGCAAGTCCCAGCGCTTCGTAGGCGAGCGCGGTCGCTACGCGGCCAGCGGGCGTGCGCTGGAGGAGGCCGAGTTTCATAAGGAAGGGCTCGTACACGTCTTCGATGGTGCCGGGTTCCTCATTCAGCGCTGCACCGAGTGATTTTAATCCGACCGGGCCGCCGTTGAACTTGTCGATAATAGCGCGGAGGAGCTCGCGGTCCGTGCTATCGAGCCCGAGCGAGTCGATTTCCATAAGCGCGAGCGTTTTTGCGACCGCCTCTTCGTTGATAGTATTTCCTAAATACACCTGCGCATAGTCGCGCGCGCGTTTCAGTAAGCGATTTGCGGTACGCGGCGTGAAGCGGGCAGCCTCCGCAAGTTTTTCAAGCGCCTTCGGTTCCACCTTTACATTCAAGAGCCGTGCCGAGCGTGCGATGATGTCCGCAAGGTCCTGGGGCGTATAGTAGTCGAGGCGGAACGTAGCGCCGAAACGGGAACGCAAGGGCGCGGAGAGGAGGTTCGCTTTGGTCGTTGCGGCAATAATGGTGAAGGGCGGAAGGTCGAGCGAGAAGGTGCGCGCCGAAGGGCCCTTCCCGACCACAAGGTGCAGCTTGCGGCTCTCCATCGCGGGGTAGAGGATTTCCTCGACCATCGTGTTCACGCGGTGCGCTTCGTCGATGAAGAGTATTTCGTTCGGCTCCAGGTTCGTGAGGAGCGCGGCAACGTCGCCTGTTTTTTCGAGCGCGGGACCGGAGGTTGATTTGATGTTCGCGCCCATCTGCTTGCCGATGAGGTAGGCGAGCGTGGTTTTTCCGAGACCGGGCGGCCCATAAAAAAGAATATGGTCGCAGCTTTCGTTGCGGCCCTTTGCAGCGTCGATGATGAGCTTCAGGTTCGTCTTCACCTTTTCCTGCCCCACGTAGTCTTCCCAGCGGGAGGGGCGGAGGGAAAGGTCGAAGTTGACCTCCTCTTCTGATTGTGTATTATTAGTGTCCCGCTTCGTCATACGGCGGTTTTTATTGGAAAAGAGGAGGTATTGACAAATTCCTCCACGTGTGATAGGATTTGCGCAGTAAAACTAAATCCTGGTTTTGGACCTGTGGGCATGCGGATTCTTTCTTAGATTTTCAGGATTGTTTGGCTCCGGCTGAACAACTCCTCGGAAAAATTCGTTCCTCTCTTACGCTCAATGTAAGATAGGTTTTAAAAATGCCTTTATCGGCGCTCTGCCCACAGATCTAAGCTCGGGATTTTTTATTTCGGCAAGCGAGGAGTGAAATGGAAACATTTTGTTTCTATTTCATCCGAGCGAAGACGAAACAATGCACGGCATTTATTTCTCCGGAAGCCGCCCTATTAATGAAGCCAAGGTACAATTCCTGTCGTTCTCTCTACTTCATCCACACTCGTGATACCCTGTATCACTTTCAGCATGCCATCTTCTTGCATTGTAACCATTCCCTGCTCTTTTGCCAATGTGAACAACTCCATTTCGGACGGATTGCGGAATATCGCCTCCTTTATTTTGTCTGTTACCTCGAACAATTCGAAGATGGAGGTGCGCCCGCGGTAGCCTAAGCCTCCGCACGCATCACACCCCTTTGATGCAAAGACGGTCATATTCTCATACGGAGTTTTATCAACGCGCGCGGAAAGGCCCGCGACGAATTTTTTAAGCACCTCCGCTTGCGCGGGCGTTTGTGTGACCGGCGTTTTGCACTGTTTGCAGAGCACGCGCACGAGGCGCTGCGCGATGACGAGCGTGAGTGCGGGCGCCAAGATGTTCGGCTTTGCGCCGAGGTCGATGAAGCGGGGGATGGCGCCCACCGCATCATTCGTGTGGAGCGTCGAGAATACCAGGTGGCCCGTGAGCGCGGCGTTCAGTGAAATCTCCGCTGTTTCCTGGTCGCGAATTTCGCCGATGAGAATAATGTCCGGGTCCTGGCGCAAAATGGAGCGCAGACCGCTCGCGAACGTGTAGCCCGCGTCCGCATTCACCTGCGTTTGCGACACGCCCTCCAAGTGGTACTCTACCGGGTCTTCCACCGTGATGACCTTCAGTTCCGGTGTCGTCACATTTTTCAAAAACGCGTAGAGCGTTGTGGTTTTACCCGAACCCGTGGGGCCAGTGTTCAAGATAAGGCCGTTCGGGCGGTCGATAGCCGCCTTCACTATCACCAGGTCGTCCTTGCGCCAGCCGAGGTCTTCGAGGTTCACCTTCAGAGCGAGCGGGTCCAACAAGCGCATTACGACCGTCTCACCAAATTCCGAGGGAATAATGGAGGTACGAATTTCGATATCGCGGTCTTTTAAACCGATGGTGAAGCGGCCGTCCTGCGGCTCGTCGGTAATGTTGAGCTTCAGGTTCGAGAGGAGTTTTATGCGCATCACGATAGACTTGTAGTGGTGCGGTGAAAATTTGTCGAACGCGGTGTGGAGGAGGCCGTCGATGCGGTAGCGGACGGCACCCGCATCTTCGAGCGCCTCAAGGTGGATGTCGGACGCTTTGAGCGCCATCGAACCGCCGAGCACGATCTCAAGGAGTTGCGAGGTGAGGGGGCTCTTGAAGTCCTCGAATTCTTTTTTCAGGCCGTCGAGCGTTTTGATTTTTTGGAGGAGCTCGCTCAAGCGCGTTTCGTCGATATCAACCTTGCCGGTAATCTCTTTCGCTTCTTCCATTACGAAGCGGTAGTACGTCCACCCGTGTTCAAGGCCGGAGAGGGAGACGATGCGTATTTCAAGTTCAAATTTTTTCTTCAGTTCCTCGATGATGGCCGCCGCTTCTTTTTCGCGCGGGTCAAAGACCGCAAGGAGAAGCTTTTTGCGGATGAGCTGGAGGGGAGCAAGGTGCGCCTTGCGCGCATCCTCTTCTTTCACGAGCGTGAGTGCTTTAATCTCTGTTGGCACCCGCACCGAAATAAGGTCGAGGTAGGGGAGGCCAAGCTGTTCCGCGCGCCGCTTCGCGTCATTTTCTTCCGCAAGGCGCCGGGACTTCTTCAGCTGTTCATCAAGGTCCTTTTTGCTAAGCATTGTAAATAGTATATCGCGGTTTCTCGCTTCTCTCAATCAAAACTAATGAATATTTGACATTTGATGTACTTTGTGCTTTAATGGCTTTAGATCCTTACCCTTTCCGCAGAGGAGAACACCATGAAGAGACTCATGTTGGCAGCCGCCGCGATGGCGGTGATGCAGGGCTGCAGCTTCGGTGGAGCGGTCAGATTCGACCTCCTCCAGGAGCTGCGGGACTCGACCCGCGTGCAGACGAACCTGCCGGGGGCGCAGCGCAACGCCGTCATCGTGGCGTGCCCCATGACGAGCATCCTCGCGCACTGCGAGGTGAAGAAGTTCGACCAGTGGACGCCTTCGTGCGGCCAGGTGGTCGCGAACCTCGAGCCTGGCACGGCCGCGATGGTGCGGTTTTCCGGTCTCTTCTCGGACCAGCGCATGACGCTGCAGGTCCGGGGCGTGAACATGAGGGGTGCCACGGTTGGCACTCGCTCACGAGTGTTCTACGCGAACGACTCTTCCGGGAACTCCGGTTCCCAGGAAGTCTGGGAGGTCTCCCGCAGCGAGCTCGAGCAGAGCGGTCGGTAGGAACCCCCCCCGCCACCTGCCGGCCGTCTCCTGCTCCCGCGCATCTCAAAATATCGAGATGCGCGGTTTTTATTTCCCCACGAGCAAAGGTATAATTTTTACGTGATACGCTACTGCTACGGACCGGATTCTTACAGAAGGGGAGCATACACAAAAGAACTTTTGGCGGAAGCGCGCAACAAAACGCCCGCCGCGGATTTTTTTACCGTCGATTTTTCAGAGACGCCGGATGGGTGGCGCGCGGCGCGCGAGTTTTTAAATCAACCGTCGATGTTTTCGGGGGACAAAATCATGCTGGTGCGTGAGAGCGGGGAGGTGGAGGAGAAGGGAGAAAAGGAGTGGGTGAAGTGCCTCAAGGCGCATCTCGAAGATGTGCACGCGCACATTATCATCTCCGACTCGTGGGAGAAGCCGCGGAAGGCATTCGGTTTTCTCCTTGAGAAGCCCGCAAAAGCGTTTGCATTCGAGGCGTTGAGCGGCAAGGTGCTTGAAACGTTTTTGAAAGAACAGGCGAAGGAAACTGGCGTCGCGCTCGAGGCGGGCGCATGGGAATACTTTTTGAAATTTATCGGGAGCGATGCGGAAGCCGTGTGGCGCGGGGTGCGGGAGTTGGAGAAACTTTCGCTCAGCGGGTTTAAGGGGGCGGTTACTGAGGAGCAGCTGCGGGAGACGATGCAGTGGACGGCGCGGACTGACGCCTTCAGTGCGGCGCGCAAACTGCTCGCGAGGGGCGACACGAAGAAAAAAATCATGATACTTGAGTGGCTTTTGGGCCAGGGTGAGGAGCCCGCGAAGCTCTTTAACCTCGTCGCGTATGTGGCGAGCGGTGAGGACGCGGTGCGGTTGGCGGACCTTGATGTGGCGATTAAGAGCGGCAACGCGGAGTACGAGGAGGCGCTTCTCGACTTCGTGCTTGCGTAGCGCAATAAAAAGACCGCCTTTCGGCGGTTTTTCTTGTTACTTCGCGAGCTTCTTTGAGAGGCGGGACTTTATGCGGTTCGCGTGGCCCTTCTTGATGAAGCCAACCTTCGCCATCTTGTCGACGGTCGAGAAGACCTCCTTCAAGAACACCTGCGCCTCCTTCTTGTCGGCGCCCGTGAGCAATTTCTTGAACTGCTTTATGGTCGCCTTGAGCTTTTTCTCGCGGCCGAGGTTTACCTCGCGGCGGCGTGCGGTCTGGCGGAGTGCTTTTTTGGCTGATTTCGTTTTCGGCATTGTTCCTTATTTATGCCCTATGTGGGGGAATAAGTCAATAAGGATGCGGGGAAGCTCGCCCGACACTCTTGAGCTCGAGGGTGTCTCCGGGGCGACGCCCAAGTCTTACCCTCTCGCCAAGAGCATCGGGCCTCGCTTTCTAATCGAATTCGTAGTTGTGAGTTGTGCGTTGTGCGTTATGATATAGACGTATGCTCCACACGATACGGGGGAGGGTGACCGAAAAATTTGATGATTCGCTCGTAATCGAGTGGAATGGGCTTGGGTTTTTGGTGCACACGAATACGCGCACCCTTTCATCGCTTCCGCCCGAAGGGCAGGAGACGAAGCTGTACTGCTTCTTATACGTGCGCGAGGAGCGCATTGAGCTCTACGGCTTCCACGGCGAGGAGGAATTGAAGATGTTCGAAATGCTGAACTCTGTGGGCGGCGTGGGCCCCAAGACCGCACTTGGCGTGCTCGATATCGATAGGGTACCGAACATTATGGCGGCGATTTTGGAAAAGCGCGCCGATGTGCTGACCCATGCATCGGGCATCGGCAAGAAGACCGCCGAGCGCATTATTTTAGAACTTCAGAATAAGGTGAAGCTTCCCGCGGGGCACGAGACGAAGGGCATGGCGCTGAACCAAGAGGTGGAGGAGGTGCTCGCGGGCCTCGGCTATGCGCGCCATGATATAAGGAGGGTCCTTTCTGACATGAAAGGCGAGGAGCCGATAGAAGAGCGGCTGCGCAGCGCGCTCCGCAAATTGGGGCATGCGAAATAATTGCGAAATAATATGGAAAAATTGAAATCATTCTACCATTGGCTTTTCGCATTCGTCGGCAATATCGTGTTTGGCTTCCCGAGCCGGCGGCTCTACGTGGTGGGCGTAACGGGCACGAAGGGCAAATCAACAACCGTCGAGCTTATGAGCGCGCTCTTTGAGGCGGCGGGGGAGAAGACGGCGGTGATGAGCTCGGTGACGCGGAAGCTCGGCGCAAAGCGCGAGCGGAACACGACGGGGAACACCATGCCCGGGCGGTTCGCTATCCAGAAGTTCCTGTTCGATGCGGCGAACGCGGGGTGTACGTACGCATTCATCGAGGTGACCTCACAGGGCGTGCTCCAGCACCGGCACCAATATATTGATTGGAATGCGGCGGTGTTCTTGAACCTCGCGCCCGAGCACATCGAGTCGCATGGCTCGTTCGAGGCGTACCGCGAGGCGAAGCTCGCATTTTTCCGGTATGTGGCGGCGTCGCCCAAAAAAAACCGGATATTTTTGGTGAACGAAGAAGATGCGTCCTCGCCGCTCTTTGAGGAGGCGGTGCGGCACAACTATGGAAATGCGATACGGCGCTTTGGCGGGAAGCGGTTCTTGCGCGAGACGCTCGGCGGTCACTTCGACCTTCGCACCGAGAAGGCACGGAACACATTAGGCGAGTGGCTTTTGGCCGAGTTCAACTTGGAAGATGAGGCGGCGGCGGCGTGCCTTGCGGAAGCCCGCGGCGTTGAGTGGAAACATATCGAAAAAGGACTCCTGAACTTCAAGGGCGTACCGGGGAGGTTCGAGCTCGTGCAGCGGAAGCCTTTTGCGGTAGTGGTGGACTATGCCCACACACCCGATTCGCTTCGCAAGGTCTACGCAACGCTTCGTAACGATTTTTGCATGGGGCCTGAAGCGGGGCGGCTCATCTGCGTGTTAGGGTCCGCGGGCGGGGGAAGGGACAAATGGAAGCGGCCAGAGATGGGGCGCGTGGCGGCCGAATATTGCGCCGAAGTGGTGCTGACCGATGAGGATTCGTACGACGAGAACCCCCAGAGCATCATGGCGGCCATCAAGGCGGGCGTAGTGGAGGGCGGACTCTCCGCGGCGAAGATACATGAGATAGCGGACCGTAAGGAAGCGATACGGAAGGCCATTTCGCTCGCAGAGAAAGGCGATGTGGTCGTGATGACAGGGAAGGGCAGCGAGACCTCGATACACGTGGCGTACGGGAAACGCATTCCGTGGAACGAGCGGGAGGTCGCCGAATCGATACTCAAAGAAAAGCGCCCCAAGTAGGGCGTTTTTTGATACGCGAAAGCGAGGTATACTGAATGTATATGAAGCTTACGTTCTACGGAGGTGCGGGGTCGGTTACGGGTTCGAATTATATGCTCGAATCGAATGGTACGAAGATACTCATCGATTGCGGTTTGTTCCAGGGGGAGAGCTTCAGCGAGCTCAAGAATTATGAAGAATTTGAATACGACCCAAAGTCGATTACGGCGGTCTGTGTGACGCACGCGCACATCGACCACATCGGGCGCATTCCCCAGCTCCACAAGAACGGCTTTGAGGGGCGCATCATTTCGACTGAGCCCACGCGCGATTTTGCCGAGGCGCTCCTGGTGGACGCGGAGCACACCATGCGCGAGGAGGCGGCGCACCACCACAAGAAGCCGCTCTACGACATCAACGATGTAAACCACGTGATGAAGCTCTGGGAGGGGTTTCCGTATCACAAGCATGTCATGGTGGGCCCGTTCGACATTGAGCTCTATGACGCTGGCCACGTGCTCGGCTCATCTTCCATCGTGGTGACGGTTGAGGGGAAGCGCATCGTGTTCTCGGGCGACCTTGGGAACACGCCCGCGCCCTTCATCCACCCGACCGAGCAGATACCGGACGTCGACTATGCGCTCATCGAATCGACCTACGGTGACCGCCTCCATGAGCGGATACCGGAGCGGACCGAGCTCCTTGAGGACGCCATTGAAGAAACGGTGAAGGCGGGGGGTACGCTCATGATTCCCGCCTTCGCGCTCGAACGCACGCAGGAACTTTTATTCGAATTGAACGAACTCACCCAGGGGGGGAGGATACCGCCCGCGCCCATCTACGTTGACAGTCCGCTCGCGATAAAACTCACCGCGGTCTACCAGAAGTATTCGGAAGACCCGACCTATTTCAGCGAGGAGGCGATCGTGAACTTCAGGAAAAAGGGAATGTTTAATTTCCCCGGACTTACCATGTCGCTCACCGTTGAGCAGTCGAAGGCCATCAACAACGTGGAACCGCCGAAGGTGGTAATTGCCGGCTCAGGTATGTCGCAGGGCGGGCGCATTCTCCACCACGAGCAGCGCTACCTTCCTGACCCGCGGAGTACCATTCTTTTTGTGGGGTACCAGTCGTACGGTTCCCTGGGGCGGAAGATAATGGAAGGCGCAAAAACGGTGCGCGTACTTGGCGAGGAGGTGCCGGTGCGGTGCAAGGTGCGCTCTATCAGCGGTTACTCCGCGCACGCGGACCAGAACCAGCTTCTCCAATGGCTTGAGCCGATGCGCGAGCACGTGAAGCGCGTGTTTGTGGTGCAGGGAGAGGGGGAGAGCTCGATCGCGCTCGCGCAGCGCATGATAGACGCGCTCGCGATAGAGGCGGAGGTTCCGGCGGCGAACAGTACGGTGGTGTTATAATTGAGATACCCTATGAGAAAAAAGACGAACGGCAATGGCATTGTTACCGACAAGGATTTCGAGACCCACATCCATAAGCTGAAGTACAAGATTTGCGTATCGGGTGCCGCAGAGACCGGCCACTGCGCAAAGGATGCGTTCGAGAAGGCGGAGGCGATAGGCGCGGAGATAGCGAAGCGCGACCTCGTGCTCGTGACGGGGGCTACGACCGGCATTCCCTACTGGTCCGCGAAGGGCGCCAAAATGGCAGGCGGGCTGGTCATTGGGCTTTCACCGGCAGCCTCAAGGGTTGCGCACGTGAAGTCGTACCGGCTTCCGACCGACTACCACGACATGATTATCTACACCGGGTTCGAGTACGCGGGGAGGAACCTCCTCCTCACGCGTTCCTCGGATGCGGTCATCACCATCTGCGGCCGCGTGGGTACGCTCAATGAATTCACTATCGCGTTCGAAGACCAGAAGCCGATGGGCGTACTTGAAGGCACCGGCGGCACCGCAGACTATATCCGCGAACTTCTCGAGAAATCGCACCGCGGTATGGGGAATGTGGTATTCTCGACCGACCCCGCAGAACTCGTCGACAAGGTGCTCGCGCTCATCCACGACCAGGAGGTGAAGAGCAATTCGGGCGCGCGCATATTCTAATACCCATGGCAAAGAAAAAGGCGATAAAAAAGAAAAAGATGAGCGCAAAGAAGAAGCCCGCCGCAAAGAAAGTGGTCGTGAAAGTAAAAAAAGCAAAGCCCATCGGCGCGGTCACTCATTTTTTCGGCGGCATTAAGGTCGCCATCATCAAGTTCAAGAAGCCGATAAACGTGGGTGCGACCGTCCGTATCTCGGGCGCCACGACCGACTTCGTTCAGAAAATCGCTTCCATGCAGTATGAGCATGCGCCCATCAGGGCGGCGAAGAAGGGGAAGAGCGTGGGAGTGAAGGTGGCAAAGAAGGTGCGCGAGGGCGATCACGTGTACGAAGAGAAGGGGGCGCGATGAACCAAAACTTTTTGTTAGCGGTTGCTATGCTCGCGGGCACCATAATGGGCGCGGGCATTTTTTCACTCCCATACGTGTTCGGCCTCTTGGGGGTGGGCCTCGGTACGCTCTACCTTGTTTTCTTTGCGGGCGTATATTGCGTGGTGCATCTTATGTTCGCGCACATTTTGCGCGAGAGCAGCGGCGCACATGAGTTGCCGTATATTACCGGGGAATATCTGGGGCGAGCGATGGGGCGCCTCGCTACCGCTACTATTCTTACCGAACTCACACTCGTTCTTACCGCATATCTTGCGCTTGTTCCCTCATTTCTTTCCATTATGTTCGGCTCCTCGCACGCGTTGGGCGTGGTCGCGTTCTGGGCGGTGAGCTCCGCGTTCATTTTCGTAAGTTTGAAGTGGCTCGGGTTCGCGGATCTTGTGGGCGTGCTCGGTATTATAAGCGTGGTTTCGACTGTCTTTTATTTTGGAAGCGGGCATCCACTTACAGTATTGCCTCCGCAGGCGTTCACCTGGACGGTCGGGTTGCTTCCCTTCGGGCCGCTCCTCTTTGCGTTCAGCGGGCGGCCCGCGATATTTAAGGTGGTAGAGGAGTGGAGAGCGGCGCGGCGCCCGTTCCCGCTCTTTCTTGCGGTAATTCTCGGCACGCTCATTCCTGCCGCGATTTACTACGCGTTCGTGATGGGGGTGTTGCGACTGAACCCCGCACCCTCATCGGATGCGGTTACCGCGCTCCTTGGCATGCTGCCCTATGGCGCCTATCTCCTCCTTGGCGTGATGGGGCTTGTGGCACTTTGGAAATCGTATTTCATGATAGGCTCTGATGTGCGCGAGATACTCCGACGGGACCTCCGCGCCTCACCCCTGGTGAGCGCGCTTATCGTGCTCGCGGCGCCGCACGCGCTCTACTGGCTTGGCGCAAGCCACTTTTTCACGATTATCGGATTTGTCGGCGGTATCTTCCTCGCACTTGAAGGCATCTACGTTGTCGCTGTTTGGAGAAAGAAATTCCACGCGCATCCGTTGCGGTTCATGACCCCTGTGCTTTACCTCATTTTTTCACTTGCCATCGCGTACGAAGTAGTCCATATTTTTTCGTAATGAAGCGCGCATTGCGATATGGAATAGCGGCGTTCGTATTTGCACTCCCGTTCGGGACGAAGAAATTTGTTACCGCACTTATTCCGCAGCTTTTCGAATATTCCCGCGAGTTTTCCTCGTTCTTTGTTTACGCGACTGACGTGCTCGCGGCCATACTTCTTGTTGCGCTTGCGCTGTATCTTGGGCGGCGCTCTCGTCCTGTGCCGCTCGCACCGTGGCTCACCGCGTTTGCGGCGCTTGCGCTCGCATCAACATTCTTTGCGTTGAATGCGCCGTATGCCGCGTATGTTGCGGCGAGTTTTGTGGTCGCGCTCTTTGCAGCGGCGTTCATTGCAGTTGCGTTGCGGGAGGGGATAGTCGAGGTGCGCGCGCTTTTTGCCGCATTCGCGGCGTCCGCTACTTTTCAAGCAATCATTGCGATAGTGCAGTTCTACTACCAAAAAAGCATTGGGTTGTGGTTCCTTGGTGAGGTTCTCATTACACAAACAACGGCCGGCATTGCCCGCGTTGATATTGGCGGCGTTAAATTTTTGCGCGCATATGGTACGCTGCCGCACGCGAATATTCTTGCGGGATTTTTGGTGATGGGGCTCATCGCGTGTGCTTATCTCTATCTTTCTGCGCCGCGCGGGCACGCGGTGCGCCACGGCGCGGTTGCGGTTTCAACATTTCTTATCCTTGTTGCGCTTGTGCTCACCTTCTCCCGTTCCGGATGGATAGTCGCGGGCGTGAGTGTGCTCGTGACTCTTGCATACGCATTTTGGAATGGCGAATTGCGCCGAAGAGCGGGTTGGTTCCTTGGCGTCGTGCTTGTTTCAAGCGCCGCCATCGCGCTCAGCCTTGGGTGGGCGGTTTCCGCACGGGCGGGGTTCGCAAAAGGAGAGTTCTCCATAGACCATCGTGTGTTCTATAACGAGATGGGGCTCATGCTCGTGCGTGAGCACCCCCAGGGCGTCGGCATCGGAAATGAGGTGCTTCAAGCGGCAGAGGAGGGCCTGTTCCAAGGGAAGGGCCTCACGCAGCCGTGGCTTTGGCAGCCGGTCCACAACATCTACATTCTTATCGCCGATGAGCTTGGCGGGGCGGGGCTTCTCCTCTTTCTTGCCATTCTTTTTCTTGTTATGCGGAGAACGCGATTTTCTTCCGCGCCGGACGTGTTCGCGCTTTTCATGCTCGCATCACTGCTCCTCTTTGGCGCGGTCGACCACTTCCCTTGGGACCTCCACGCCGGGCGCTTGATGTTTTGGGTGGCGTTCGGGATACTAATGGGGTCGGAGATGGAAACAAAGCCCTTGTAGTTGAATGGATACAATATCTCCCTCCGAAGGAGGAGGTGCAGGTTCGATTCCTGCCAAGGGCACAATATGGTATTTGATTACATTATGGATAAAGCAGAGGCACTCCGCGCGCTTCACGATGAAATATCAGCAGACCGCACTCTCCCGCTCCGCGAGGCGAATCTTGTATTCGGCGAGGGGAGCCTCCATTGTGATGTGCTTTTTATCGGCGAGGCGCCGGGGCAGAAGGAAGACGAGCTCGTGCGCCCTTTCGTGGGCCGCTCCGGACAACTTCTCAACAAAATGCTTGAAGAAATCGGGATGCGGCGCGAGGACGTGTATATTACAAACATCGTGAAGCGGCGTCCGCCCGAGAACCGCGACCCGAGCCCCGAAGAAATTGCCGCATATAAGCCATATCTCACGCGGCAAATCGCTATTCTGAAGCCGTGCGTTATTGTGACACTGGGGCGGTTCTCTATGAATTATTTCCTGCCGGATGCGAAGATATCGAGAGATGAGGGAAAGCTTATCCGCGTCGGGGAGTATTTTATTTACCCCTTGTTCCACCCCGCTGCTGCGTTGCGTTCTCCACAGATGATGGCCACATTCAGAAAGAGTTTTTTGCAGCTCCCTCGCGCGCTTTCGAAGTGCAAAGAGCTTCAGGGCGGGGTATAATGGGGTAAGAGACCCCATGTTTTTCACGTATATTATTAGCCGCTTTTTTTATAGAATATTCGACTTTTTGCGGCATTGGTATATAAAAAGCGCTTCTATGTACTCCGATTTTATGATCGGGGTCTTGCGCGCCATGGACCGCACGCTCGCATGGAAGATAACCGCACAGAATATTTTTGAGCCCCTCTATGGCGATTACTCGGTGGTGGGCCGCGTGATGGGCTTTTTGTTCCGCTCGGCGCGTCTCATCGTTGCGAGCGTCGTATATGCAGTAGTGTTTGCGGTGGCGCTTGCCGCGTATCTCGCTTGGCTCGCATTTCCCGCCTACCTTGTGTTCAAAACAGTTTCATAATACCCATGCTCTTCTACCGCGAACCAAGGCTCCTCCTCTCCGCATTCGGTGAATTTGTCACCAGGCTCACTGCGTATTCCGCGTACACGCTCCTTACGGTTGCTACCGTATTCCTTTTTGTGTCTGATTCCCGCGCCCTCCACAACGCGGCGGTACTTCTTGCACTTTTTTTGCTCGACAGGTTCTCACACCGCGGCGACGGCGAGCGCGCCATCGCGGAACTCAAAGGCACAAAGAAGAATGTTGCGCTCGCGTGCACGCCGAATGCCTTCCGCATCATCAATTATTCGTATCGCAAGGCGCGTATGCTGGGGAAGAGTTTCCATCTTCTCCTGTTGCAAGAGCTGCTTGAGTGCGGCGACATCAAGGAGCTTCTCGATAGGCTTTCCGTCGACCGCCGCGCATTCCACGAAAAACTGGAATCGGCATTGAAAGGAAGCGTGCCAAAAACAAAAAAAGAAGAACTTTTGAAGGCGATAGAGTCTCTCGCGGTCATTGCGTACGAGAACGCCGCAACGACGGGGGAACAATACATACATTCGCGCAACCTCTTTGTGGCGCTTTCCGAGATAGGCGACCCCGCTGTTGCAAAAATATTCGATCTTTTCGAACTTTCTCCCGCCGGGCTTCGCGAGGCGGTTATATTCGGCCGTTGGAAGAGGACCCTCTTCGGATTGAAGGGGCTCCCGCTCGCGCTTGGTGGATTCGTTTCCCGCGCACAGGTCGTGAAGAAGCGTTTCATGAACCGCGCGTGGACTGCCCGGCCGACGCCTACGCTCGACCAGTTTGCCACCGACCTCACCGATCTTGCACGGGTGGGCGCGGCGGGGTTTCTTGTGGGACACGAGAAAGAGTTCGAGGGTTTGCTCCAGGTCGTTTCGCGACCCGGGAAGCCAAATGCGATATTGGTAGGCGAAGCGGGCTCGGGGAAGAACGCCATTATTGCGCATCTTGCATACCGTATGGTGAACGATGACGTGCCTGCGGTTCTTTTTGATAAGCGTCTCGTGTCGCTTGAGGTGAGCAGTCTTGTGTCGGACGCTGCCGCGGAGACGCTCGCGGGGAGGTTGCAGCGCATCGTGGATGAAATCGTGCGCGCGGGGAATATAGTGCTTTTTATTCCGAATGCGCACGACCTCTTCCGCACCGGAGGCGCGAAGGCGATGAACGCCATCGATATCCTTTTCCCCCTTATTCGGAATAATGCGATACCGGTCATCGTGGAAACCTATCCGCGTGAGTATAAGCAGTACATCGAGCCGCGTTCCGATTTCCTTGAGCAATTCCAGGTCATCAACATCGAGGAAATAAGCGAGGAAGACGCCGTGCGCTACCTCGTGTACGCCTCGCTCCTTCTGGAAAAGGAATTCAAGATGTTCATCACGTTCCGCGCGCTCGAGAAAGCGGTGTATGTTGCGCACCGTTATTTCCACGATACTCTTCTCCCAGGGAATGCCGAGGACCTTGTGAAGCGGGCGCTTGTTGCAGCAAAAGACGCAAAGAAGAAAGTGCTTACCGCGGACGACATCATTGCGATCGCTGAAGCGCAGAGCAAGATTCCGATAGGGCAGGCGCGCGAAGTGGAAGCGGAGAAACTATTGAACCTTGAGAAGATAATCCATGAACGCCTCGTGAATCAGGAGGCGGCGGTCCGCTCGGTGTCCCAGGCGCTCCGCGAGTACCGCAGCGGCCTCGCGCGCAAAGGGGGTCCGATCGCTGCCTTCCTTTTTGTGGGGCCTACGGGTGTCGGGAAGACCGAGCTTGCGAAGATAATCGCTGACGTACAGTTCGGCTCGAAGGACTTCATGCTCCGTTTCGATATGTCCGAATACCAGGACAAGCAGAGCATCTTCCGTTTCATTGGCACGCCCGATGGCGAGAAGACGGGCACGCTCACTGACGCGGTGTTGAAGAACCCCTACAGCCTTGTGCTTCTCGACGAATTCGAGAAAGCCCACCCCGACATTCTGAACCTCTTCCTCCAGGTGTTCGATGATGGGCGGCTCACCGACAGCCTTGGGCGCACCGTCGATTTCCAGAACACTATCATCATCGCGACCTCGAACGCGCACTCGGAGCTTATTAAGGCGGAGATAGAGGCGGGGAAGAAGAGCGAGGAGGTCGCTAATGAGCTCAAAAAGAAGCTCACCGATTACTTCCGCCCCGAGCTCATCAATCGTTTTTCCGATATCATCGTGTTCCGCACGCTCACCCCAGAGGAGATCTATACGGTAGCAACCTACCTGGTGCATGAGGTGGTGGGCGCGCTCCGCGAGGCGCAGGGAATAGACTTGAACGTTGATGAGACCGCGATGCGAAGAATCGCAGTGTTAGGGTATAGCCCCGTGTTTGGTGCGAGGCCACTCCGCCAAGTGGTTTCAGAGAAGGTGCGGAGCGCGCTCGCAGAGAAAATATTACGGCGTGAGATAGCGCGCGGCGACACGCTCTCGGTCGCGTACACAAATAATGACTTCGTGTGGCAGGTGGCGCGGCGGCAATAATTAGGCTACTATCGTATGAACACGAATCAGAGTCCACACATGAGAAGAGAGTTTTCCGCTGGCATTATTATATTCCGCCGCACGAAGGAGGGCCCGAAGTTCCTTCTGCTCTACCATGGCGGCCCCTATTGGAATTTCCCGAAGGGGAAGCTTGAGGGAGAGACGAATTTCAAAGCAGCGCTCCGCGAGGTGAAGGAGGAAACCGGCATCAAGCAGGACGAATTAGGCTTCAAGAGCTGGTTCAAGGTTGAGGACCGGTTCACCTACACGCGCGACAAGGAAAGGATATTTAAAGTAGTCACGTATTACCTTGCGGAAACGAAACAGAAGGAGGTGAAGGTAAAGATCGTGCCGGACACTCATGAAGGGGAGCAACACGAGGGATATGGGTGGTTCCTCTACCGCGATGCGCACCGCCTCCTTATCTCGCCCACGCTCAAGCTGAATTTGCGGAAAGCGTATGCGGCGATAACGCGGAAACGAGGTCCTTCGCCCCGCCCGCTGCACCCACAACGCCCTCCCCCGCACGCGAATAAAAACCCCCTCGTGTAGAGGGGGTTTTTTGTCCTGCTATTTCTTTGCGAGTTCTACTATTGCGGCGAACACATTCGGTTCTGTGCGGGCGAGCTCCGAAAGCACCTTTCTGTCGAGCTTCACATCCTTCTTTTTCAATGCGCCGATGAACGTGCTGTAGTTCATACCGTGGGTGCGCACCGCCGCACCTATCTGCACCTGCCAGAGCGCACGGAAGTCGCGCTTCTTTTCTTTGCGGCCCCTGAACATGCGGGCTTGGCCGTGGAGCAGCGCCTCTTTCGCCGCGCGCTCCTTCGTTTTTCTTCCCCACATGTAGCCCTTGGTGAGCTTGAGAAGCTTTTCGCGCTTCTTGTGGGCAATAGTTCCTCTCTTTACGCGTGTCATGGTATTAGTAGTTCTTGATGAAGGGTGAGCTTACCAACGTGCGGTTCAGCTTTTTGCGGCCCATTTGCGTGCTCGACTTGTTGCTGCGCGAATGACCGAGACCCATCGGACGGCGCACCACCTTGCCCGTCCTTGTGATCCTGATGCGCTTCGAGAATTTTTTTGATGTTTTCATAAATTATTTCTTTGCGATTTGCGCGATGAACCCCCTTCCTCCTGCTTTCGGCGGGAGCGTTATCTGGTAGGGAGTCGTGATCATGCCCATGAACTCCTTCAGCTTTTTCAACCCCCAATCCTTGTTTCCTTTTTCGCGGCCTCGGAGAAACAATCCTAACTCAACTTTATGGCCTTCGGCAAGGAATTCCTCAACGCGCCTCACCTTCACCATGAGGTCGTTCGCTGCTGCGCGGGGAGTGATGCGTACCTGTTTCAGTTCCTTTGCCTTCTGCGCATGCCGCTTTTTCTTCTCCTCTTTCTCCTGCTGGTAGCGGAATTTGTCGAATCCGATGATCTTTGCGACCGGCGGTTTCGCCGCGGGCGCGATTTCAATGAGGTCGAGGCCCCGTTCCCGCGCTGCAGCGAGTGCGGCCGAGAGTGTGAGAATGCCGAGGTTTTCCCCGGTGTCGCTCACCACCCTCAATTCAGGCGCTTTTATTTGGTTGTTTACTCTGTACTCGATGGGGGAATGATACCACAAACTTTTGATTTGTAAATACAAAAAGAACAATTCAGATATTTGGGGCTTCAGCAATAAAAACTCCCCATACTGGGCGCATGGGGAGTGAGGGCGGCAGGCAGAGGGTCCCGTATCCTCCTACCTCTGTGCCTCCTCGCGCTTCACGAAGAGGGGGTAGACGATGTTGTCGCCGTCCGTTTCCTCGCCGAAGAGGGGTTTGTCGCCGAGCCCGTCCACGACGGGCGCGCCGAGGCGCTTGGTCTTCAGACCGCACGCGTTGAAGGCGGGGAGCGTGACGTGTGCAACGAAAGTCTCGTCGCTTTTCTGCTCTGGGTGCTTCATGTTGCCTCCTGTGCAGGAAGAGGAAGAACTGGAAACAATATACCCTAAATTATTGGAAAAGTCAATGTGCGCTATCGCTCGTCGCGCTGCGCATCTTCGTCTTTATGGGTCGCGCGTTCGAGCGAGGCGGCATTCGTGTCTCCCGCATCCTTTTTCTCTTCGCTCCCCATTTCTTTTACGCGTTCATTTTCTTTTTCTTGTGCGTGCTTGAGCGCTTCTTCGTCGCGTTCGCCCTCGCGTTTTGCGTTTTCTCGGACGTGTTCGGCCGAGTCTGCCGCCGCGCGGAGTGCGCCGCGTACCGATTCGTCCTCGGTCGAGCTCGCGTTTTTCTCGAGCGCCTCGCGGTATGCATGTGCCGCCTCCGAAAGATTGCGGTGGAGTTCTTTCGCTTTCTTTTCATCGCCCTTCTCGCGCGTTTCAGCCGCGTGCCGCTCCGCATTCTCAAGGTTACCTGTGAGGTTCAAGAGTGCGTGGTCAATGTCTTTTGTTTCAGAAGCGGTGAAATCAGTACTCGTCGCATGTTCTGTGAGCACCGCGCTTATTTCCTTCGTGCGCTCTTCTGCGTATGCCATCTGGAGCTCCGCCTTCTTGGCCGGCGTGAGCGCGACCGCCACGCGCACCTCTTCCGTGAGGAGCTTTACCGGATAGAGCGTTTCACCGGGGAGGCTGTGCTGTGCGGCGAATGCTGTACCGCCGCTCGTGAGTACAAGAGAAAACACGATGAATGCGGGGATAAGGCGGCGGACCGTAAAGAACCGCGCGTTACGTGCCGCTGCCAGTGTGTGCGCGGCAGCGAGCGTCGCGTCCGCCCCCATCGCCCTCACGAGGTGCGCGCGAAATTCATCCACGAACTCTTCGTCTATTGGTACGCGCTTGAACTGTGCGAATGATGTTACTATCGACTTTTTATTCATGGCTCTTAAGCTCTTCTTTTAGGGCCTTGAGCCCTCTGTGGAGTATGACGTAGATGTTGCCCAAACTCTTACCGGTCACCCTGCTTATCTCCTTCGGCTCCAGGTCTTGGATGAAGCGGAGTGTGAATACTTCGCGGTAATCTTTGGGGAGCTTCTGGAGGTGCGCGCGGGCGCGCTCGAACGATATCGCGGTGTCCACCCTATCCTCGAGTGGGACGTGCCTTGGCAGGGCCTCAAAGGGCATATCGTCGAGGAGGGGAATGTTGCGCGGCTTCACGCGGTAGTAATCAATCACGAGGTTCGAGGCGGTCTTGTAGAGAAGCGCGCGGATGTTCTTTACCTCGTTCTCCTGTATATACTTCCAGGTTTTTAGAAAGGTTTCTGAAACGATGTCTTTTGCGATATCCTCGTCGCCCGTTTTAATAGTGGCGTAACGCAACACCTCCCGCGCATGCGCGTCATACGCTTGCAGCATGGCGTCTTGTTTTTTCTGGTGCACCGTTCGTTTGTTATTGCCGCCCAACCTCATAATATGACGAAATATCTGGTATGTTCTTACATTCTGCCCCGAAAGCGTTATGGTAGCGCACCCTTGCGGCAAAAACAAAGAGCAATTGTTTCAATGAGCGAATAAAAAATCCCACAAAGTGAGATTTTTTATGAGTCGAGTGGAGATGACCGGAGTTGAACCGGTGTCCAAAATACTTCCCAGAGACCGTCTACAAGCTTAGTTATCTTGCGATAGCGAAATGGTTCATGTTTAACAACAGACTACGAACCGCTCATCCGTTGCGAGTTTCAGATATTACACCGGCAGCCCTCTATGAAACGCTTGAGGACCGATGCCTTGCCGTATTAAATAGGGCAGGGAACACCAGCATTACGCCGCGAAGGCGAATGAAGGCGCTGCAACACGAGTGTTGTCAGTTAAATTTGGTGAATGGATTTACGAGGCGTTCAGCTCGGCTTGCAAATCTACGGGTGGATATTCTGTCAAAGCCCAACATCCCCATATGAGAGAGCGTATGTACTTATTAAGTTACGAAAACTCTCTCTGGATTTCGCGCTCAGTCTCTCGTTTCTTTATCGTTTCGCGTTTGTCTGCCTTTTTTTTGCCGCGACCGAGACCAAGTTCTATCTTCACGAATCCACGCATATTATACGACTTCAAAGGCACCAATGTCAAGCCTGCCTGTAATTTGCCCACAAGATAGTCGAGTTCTTCGCGTTTCAAGAGAAGTTTCCGCGAGCGAGTGGGGTCATAATTGTCCGGCGCATTTTTCACCTGGAAGGGGTGAATGGTCGCGCCGACCAAATATGCTTCGCCGCTCCGGACAATGACGTGGCTGCCGGAGATGTCAAAACGGCCCAACTTTATTGATTTTGCCTCATGGCCTGAGAGCACAACGCCCGCCACGAATGTTTCGAGTATCTCGTAGTTAAAGAGTGCTTTTTTGTTGACAGCGTATGGTTCCATTGTCTATGGTTAGCGTAGCATTTTCCCACGCAGCATGGAAAGGAGGAGGGCCAGATGAAGGTAGCAAACCTCATGAAGGTGGCACGCGAGAAGCTTTCGGTCTTCGAGGAGGCGGCGGTGGCACGCGCGCTCGCGGTGCGCGAGCATGCGTACGCGCCCTACAGCGAGTACAAGGTGGGGGCGGCGGTCGTCTCGCGGGCAGGGAACGTCTACGTCGGCGTGAACACCGAGAACCACATCTACGTGACGCCTCACGCGGAGATGAACGCCTGCGCCGCAATGAACGCGGGCGGCGAGCACGAGTTCAACGTCATCGCCATTGCGGCTGCGAACGGCGGCATCCCCTGCGGGCTCTGTCTCCAGGTCATCCGCGAGTGGGCGAGGGACGATCTCGCGAAGACCATCGTGCTCGGCGCGAGCCTTTCTGAGCCGAACCTCGTGGTTCGCTGCACCCTCGAGGAGGCGCTCCAGGTGACCGATTCTTTCGGTCCGCGCGATCTCGAGCCCTACGTCGTGGAGCTCGCGAAGCTGAGAAGCAAGATGCGCTAAATAGGCGCATTACGCCCCGTAGTAGAGACTTTCTCACTACGGGGCTTTTCATTTGCGAACCGACTCCCTACAATAGGGGATATGGCAAGTTTGCGTGAGGCGGTGGCCGCCGCGCTCAAAAAAAGCATTCCCGAGCCGCTCGCGGTCGAGGTGACTATTCCCGACGCGGAAACGTTCGGCCACTTTAGTACGAATGTGGCGTTCCGACTCGCGAAGGAGCGTAAGGCTTCACCCCTCGTGCTTGCAGAAGAATTAAAACGCGCGCTTTTGGGGCACGAGCTTTTTTCTCGTGTCGAAGTCGCGGGGAGCGGGTTCCTTAATATGTGGATTTCGCACGATGCGCTGTACGGGGAGTTGAAGCGCATCACGAAGGAGAAAAAACGCTATGGGAGGATGAAACTTCCCAAGACGCAGCAGAAATATATTCAGCTTGAGTTCATTTCAGCGAATCCCACCGGCCCCCTTACGCTTGCGAATGGCCGCGGGGGCTTCCTCGGCGATGCGCTCGCGAATCTTCTCGAGGCGGCGGGGCATACCGTGGAACGTGAGTATTATGTGAATGATACGGGGAACCAGGTGCGCACGCTGGGGAATTCGCTGCTTGCTGCGCAGGGATTTATTTCCGAGGAAGAGAAGTTCTACAAAGGGGAATACGTGAAAGAGTGGGCACGCGCGCATGCGGTGCTTGTGAAGCGGCACCAAAATAAGCCCGAGGTGTTGGGGGGGCGCGCCGCCGCAGATTTTTTAAAAGATATTAAGCGGGTCATTGAGAAGAAGTCAGGCATCCATTTCGATCGCTATACGTCAGAGAAGCGCAGCGTCCACGAGAAAGGATTCGTAAAGAAGGCGCTCACGCTTTTCAAGAAGCGCGGACTTACCTATGAGAACGAGGGCGCCGTGTGGCTCAAAACCACCGAATTCGGCGATGATAAAGACCGTGTTCTTGTGACGCAGGACGGTTTTCCCACCTATTTCCTCGCGGATGCAGGTCATTACCTTGAAACAAAACAGCGAGGTTTTGATGGAAAGATAGTTATTCTCGGTCCCGACCACTACGGCTATGTGAGCCGCATTCAGGCCGCGGCGAAAATCGTAGACCTTGCGCGGTCGGACGTTATTATTACCCAGGCGGTGCGGCTCGTGCGCGGCGGCGAGGAGGTGAAGATGTCGAAGCGCAAAGGAGAATTCGTGACATTTGAGGAGCTTGTAGATGAGGTTTCGCCCGATGCAGCAC
Organism: bacterium; assembly: GCA_021814545.1. Taxonomy (GTDB): domain Bacteria; phylum Patescibacteriota; class Minisyncoccia; order UBA6257; family GWB1-50-10; genus CAIKKG01. The sequence continues at coordinate 5,873 of JAKAID010000005.1, read as the reverse complement.
GCTTCTTTTTCCAGATGATATCGCCGGACACTCACATGGATTTTGACCTTGATCTTGCAAAAGAGCGATCGCTCAAGAACCCGGTGTTTTATCTGCAGTATGCGCATGTGCGCGCGACAGGCATTATGAAGAAGGCGCGCGTGGCGAAGGGGGGCGTGGAACTCGCTCTCCTTGATACGCCGGAAGATATTCGCCTCGTGCGTAAGCTCGTGGAATTTCCGAGCGTACTCGCGGATGCCGCTGCACATTACGCGGTGCACCATGTAACGCGCTACGGGCTTGAGCTTGCGAAGCTTTTTCACAATTTTTACGAAGCGGAGCGCGTGGATGGCGTGGAGCCCGCGCTTGGCCGCGCGAGAATGGCGCTTGTGCGTGCGTCTTCGGCCGTGCTGGAGAATGTCCTCGGGGTGCTTGGAGTAACCGCACCAGAAGAGATGTAATCAAAAACCCGCCTTCAAGGCGGGTTTTTGATTTACTTTGAGAGAAAGCTCATCGCTTTCGCGATGACGTCCTCGATCTTCCAATCCGCTTTCACCAAATAATACGCCGGTTCTGTTTCTACCACTTCGCGCATTATTTTATCATCAGGGTTCAAGTTCGTGAGGATAATGACGGGGACGTTTTTGCCCCACGCGTCCGTTTTGCGAAGCTTTTCCAGCATTGTCATGCCCGACATGCGCGGCATAATAAGGTCGAGCAGGATGAGGTCGGGATGTTTTTCGAGCGCCATTTGCAAACCCTCCTCGCCATCCTTCGCTTCAAGGGTTGCAATGCCATTCTTTTTCAATTTTTCGACAATGGCAAGGCGCACCGGCACGTGGTCTTCAATGATGAGAACGGTCTTAGCGGAGGATTCCATACGTATTTTTATTATACCACATCCCGTATCGGGGAGAGCATCTTGGTGCCCTCTTTTTTCGCCATGCCGGAAAGGGGGAGCGTCACGAAAAAGGTGGTGCCTATATTCTCTTTGGACTCGAACCAGATACGCCCCTTACTTTGGTCAACGATAGATTTCACGAGGTAGAGGCCAAGTCCCGTGCCGTAGGTTTTCACGTCGCGCGCATTATCCGCGCGGTACATTTTTTCGAATATCTTTCCCTGATTCGCCGCGGGGATGCCGATGCCGGTATCCGAGACCTTGAAAAGGAGGCTCTCGCCCTCTTTCCTTAACGTTACGGTCACCCTGCCGCCTTCAGGAGTATACTCTACTGCGTTCGTCACGATGTTCTGGAAGATGATTTGTATAAGGCTCCTGTCCATGTTCATAACAGGGATGTCAGCCGCGAAGTCGCGTGTCAGGGTAAGCCGCTTGCTGTTAGTGAGGAGCGCGAGCTCCTTCAGCGTAACGTCGCAAACATCGGCGACGTTCGTCGGTTCCGGATTTACCACGAATGTGCCCAATTCAACGCGCGAAACATTGAGGAGTGAATTCACAAGGATAACGAGGCGCCGGCCGCCGTTGTATATCTCTTCTATATATGAACGCTGTTTATCGGAGATAGACCCAACGTCACCACCAAGCAACATTTCTGAGTACCAGTTAATGGCGGTGAGCGGCGTGCGGAGCTGATGTGAAGCGAGCGACACAAACTCCGTTTTTGCGCGGTCAACCGCTTTTTCTTGGGTAATATCGCGCTCGGTTGCCACAAAGAAACGGGGGATGCCCATTTCATCAAATACGGGTGAGATATTCACCGAGGCAAGATATTCTTCTCCGTTCTTGCGGCGATTGCGGATCTCTCCCGTGAAGGTCTTTTGTTGATATTTGATTATATCCCACATATTTTTGTAGAATTCGCGCGGCATAAGATTGCCCCAAAGGCGTCCCGCTTTTTGTCCCACGATCTCCGCGCGGGAATAACCGTTTGTTTTTTCGGCCGCCCTATTCGCATATTGTACGATGCCCTCGATGTCGGTGATGATTACGCTGTCTTCGGTCCATTCGACCGCGAGAAGGAATTTTTTCAGATCAACGAGGTTCCGCGCGATTTCCTCGTTCGCCATGCGCTGCTTGAGGAACTGGCCGAGGGAAGAGCCCAGCGACAGGAACGTATCGAATAATTCCTGGCTTAATTCGTCCATCTTCGAATCGGTAAAGAATTCCGCCACGCCTATTGTGGTTTTTCCGACGATGAGCGGGAAGGCGAATGCAGTTAAAAGACCTGATTCTTCCGCTTCTTTTTTGCGATAGAAGTTTGATTCATTGAGGATAGAGGGAATCCATTTTGGTTTGCCCGTTTCCCAGACTCGGCCGGGGAGGCCCGCACCCTTCTTAAAGGCGAGGAGGCGCGTTTTACTTTCAAAGGGGAGAAGATTGTAGCCGGGCTGTACCCACGTGTTGTAGCATTCCATTTCATTCGTTTTTTGGTTTTCCATCCAAATATCGCCGAATTGCCAATGGAACACGGTCGCGATGTCTCCAAGTAATTGCTTCGCCGCATCGGTCTCTGGCGTGGATTCGCGGATGGTTCTTGCGATCGCGTTTTCCATTGCGGCGCGCTGTTCGGCGATTTTGCGGGCGGAAATGTCTTTTATGATAACGATGGTGGCGGGTTTATTCTCGTAAGCGACCCTTGATAGCGAGACCACCGAGAAAATGCGCTTCCTGTCCTTTGTTAGGAGTGTGCATTCGGTATCCGCGGCCCACCCACCCCTTTCCAAGCGCTCAAGGGCGTTCGTTATTGCTTCTCGTGATTCTTGCGCGACGGCGGCACGGAGGAAGGAGCCAGCAGGAGCAAGTTCACTCGGGGAGTACTTAAGGAGTGCCTCATTGCGTCCGTTCGCGAAGAGCACGGCGCTATTACCAAGAACCAAAATCGCGTCGTTTGCCGCCTCCGCGAACCGCTTAAATTGTGTGACAGACTCATTGAGTGCGCGCTCTGCCTGCTTCCGCGTGGTGATATCGTGGAGGGAAAGGCGCGCGCCGGTTGCCACATCCTTCTCGCGGAGTAGGGTGAGGTTGGCTTCAGCAATAAGGACGCCGCCCCCGCGTTTTACGAGCTGGAGCTCGAATGGAGGAAGGGATTCTCCCCGAAGCGCGCGTTCGAGCTCACGCATAAAGTCCGTCACCGAACTTCCGCCGAGCATTCCTGTACGACCGATGTGTATGCCCGCAACGTCCTCGAGCGTATAACCCAAAAGGCGCATCGCTGAATCGTTTATTGAAATTATTTTTCCTCCGGCGTCGAGGTCGAGCACGACGTCGGTCGATGTTTCCGCGAGCCGTTGCTCTGCCTCGAGGAGTTTTCCTGCGAGCTCTTCTGCGGCGCGCGATGTCTTAGTAACCAAAATGAATATTGAATAGAAAATGCCGCACAAGAGTAGAATGATAATGAACGCGCTCACTCCGCCGACGTAGGGGAGGGAGATTTCAAGGGGAGTGAGGTTTTCCGTGATGTTCCGCGAGAGCATGAGCGTCCAATTCGTATTGCCGATCTGGTACGTAAAAGAAAGACCCATACGCGAAGGGATGGGCTCTTCTTTGTTCCGCCCAGCCTCTCCGTTATATTCGAAAATAACACTTTTTGTTGTTCCGGTTGTGCCCGTTGCATCATTGATGAGCGTTATGTGGATTTTTGGGACCGCGCCGGGCGTATTCGAGCTTGGTGCGAGCATCGCTTCGGGGTCTATCGTCGCCGCGAGCAGCCCCACAATATTCGCTCTTCGGTCCTCCACTGTTCCGCGGGGCGCTCCGTTTTTATACACCGGGAGATAGATCGAGAAGTATTTCTTTCCTTCGTAGGTAAAAAGGCTTGTCGCAGTGAGCGCCCCCGTGTCCCGCGCTTCCTCTACCGCCGCGTGTTTTATGGGGTCAGCGAGGAGGTCTTCACCGAGCATTTGTTCATTGCTGGCGAATGGCTTTACGTATGTGACCACGTAAGATTCGGCGCTCGTCGATGTTGGAGTGATAGAAAAATTTGGATACCCCCTCGGTTCAAGCGAGGTGTCGCCGCGTACCATGCGCACGAATGCACCCCTTTCCGCAGCAGTCACCCTGCGGATGTAGGTGAAGGCGCGCGTGGCGGGGAACGTTTGCGCGTATCGTGCATGTTCAATGAATGTATCAAATTCATTCCTTTCGACCGACACGCTTGCCGCAAAAAAACCCTGAAGATTTTCGAGCGAACGTGCGTATCCAAGAATGCCACTCTCTTCAAGGATTTCCTTGCGGACAGCCTCTGATTCATCCGCGAACCGCAGGCGCGACTCATCGTTGATATGCATGCGCACGTACGCAAAGGAAAAAATGCCCACCGCGCATGAAAGTGCGATAAGTGTGGGCCAAAGGATAAATGATGGGCGCAGTTTGGTCATCGGAGAAACGATACGCTGCCCGGGCCGACAAGCCGCCTTCTTATAAACGTACCGCTATGCGATGTGGGTTGCCTCTATTTTCTCAACGATTTCGTTGATAGGGTGCTGCGATTTCACGAAATAATCTTTCGCGCCGAGCGAGAGCGCCTTTTTAATATTGTCGTCTTCGCCAAGGTTTGAGAGTACAATGACGGGAATCGCGGCGAGCTCCGGGTCCGCTTTCATTTCTTTCAAAACCGCAAAACCATCCTTTTTTGGAAGAATAAGGTCGAGAAGCATGAGAGAAGGCATAAAAGAGCGGGCGAGGGGGAGTGCCGCGTCGCCGTCTTTTGCAATGCGGATGTCGTGGTCGAGTTTTTTAAGTTTTTCTTCGAGTACTATTGCGAGCGCGCTTTCATCCTCAACGATGAGTATTTTCATGGCCGTTTCTCAGTTGTTGCGTTCATTATACCACAGGAACGGCCGCGCGCCATACTATTCCTTTATCTCCGATATGTTCTCAACGATATAACGTTCTGTTTTATTTATAGTGTCCAAAATGTGCTGCAGGGCGTAGGTTACACGCGCCATTTCCTCCTCGGTTAGTTTTTTGTCCGCGAAAGCATCCAGCACCTTCAAAAGGTCGGCGCGGATAAGTCCCAGCGTATTTGTAACATCCCTTTTTGCGATAAGCACGCGCCGTGTCCGCCCTTCTTTTGAGATACGGCCGAGGTAAATACCCCCGCCGATGCCTCCGAAGAGGAAGAGGGCAAGTATCCAAATGAGCCCGGTTTTGGTAATGCCAATGCCCCCAAGGGTAAGGAGGGGGCGTTCCTGTACCGCAATGGAGCTAATAATCGCGGGCAGGCTCTGCGCGCCACGCCCGTCCACCGCCACCGCCTCTACGGAATACCCCCCCGTTTTTAAGGGCTCCGTGAAGACCTTGCTCCAGTCGCCCACCGCATCTACGCGTGCTACCGTGCTCGCAATGAGGTTGCCGCGCGCGTCTTTTAGTGAGAGCTGTACGGAGGTCCCCGGGAGCGAGGTGCCGCTCAATCCCAGGCTGCCCTCTCCGGAAAATATTTGCGCGCCTGTGAGCGTTGCAATGGGGGAGGCAATCGGTTTAATGGTTGTTTCCACCGTTCCTTCGGTCACATTCTCTGCGTTGTCGTGCGCGGCGATGCGGAACGTATGTTTCCCTGGTTTTTGCGGCGGGAAGGAAAAAGAGTCGGCGGTCGTCGTTGCGATAAGCGTGTTGTCGGAGAAGATGGCGTAGAAAGAAATACCTGAAAGCGGGTCAGCACTCGCGTAGGATATCTGCGGGGTCGGATTATCGTTATCAGTGCCCGAGTTCACTCGTACCGTGAATGCGGGCGGAGGCGTGGTATCAACGCGAAGCGCATAGTGTGCGGTCGGCCCCCAACCGTTGCTATTCATGAAGCGCACGTGGAGATACCAGATGCCATCACTCAGCGCCGGGAAGTCTTTGTTATCGAAGAGGCCCTCGGAGCGACCAGGAACGCCACGCGGGTCCTTGTTCACGAGTGTCGCCACATCAGTAACATCGGAGGGAAGCA
>JAKAID010000015.1 GCA_021814545.1 bacterium | reverse complement strand
CCTTTGGCGGGGCGAGGCAACAATCGCCCAAAACCCTAATTTTGAAACTTGGCGGAGGCGGAAGGATTCGAACCTTCGGTGGGATTTCTCCCACGACTTCTTAGCAGGAAGCCGCTTTCGACCGCTCAGCCACGCCTCCAAATAAACCGCTCTACATCTGAAAAACCTTGTATTTATACCACTTCTCTGTTAGTTTTACAACACAGATGAAGCAATCGCGCCCCCCGATCGTCGTTATTATGGGCCATGTGGACCACGGCAAGACCACGCTTCTTGACTATATCCGCAAATCGAATATTGCAAGCAAAGAGGCGGGTGGCATCACCCAATCTATCGGCGCCTATGAAATAGCGCATGCAGGCAAGAAAATCACCTTCATCGACACGCCCGGCCACGAGGCATTCTCGCAAATGAGAAAGCGCGGCGCACGGGTTGCCGACCTCGCTATTCTTGTCGTTGCCGCGGATGACAGCGTGAAACCGCAGACAAAAGATGCGCTGAAGTACATTCAGGAGGAGAAGGTACCGTTTATTGTTGCGATAAATAAAATCGATAAGCCGGGCGCGGACGTGGAGCGCGTCGTGAATGACCTTATGCAGCTCGGCGTCTATCTTGAGGGCAAGGGCGGCGACGTGTCGTGGCATGCAATATCGGCAAAAACCGGCGAGGGCGTGAATGAGCTTCTCGACCTCGTACTCCTCGCCTCCGAACTCGAGGATATCCATTGCGTCGGCAAGGACACCGCCTCGGGCGTTGTTATCTCCGTACGCATGGACCCGAAGCGCGGTACGCTTGCGAGCGTCATCGTAAAAGACGGCATTTTGAAGCAGGGTTCGATGGTTGCAACGCACAGCGCACAGGGAAAAGTGCGCATCTTGGAGGACTTCGCCGGCAAGGCAGCAAAAGAATTAAGCCCCAGCGCACCCGCCACCATCATCGGCTTTGAGCAAGCACCCCAGATAGGAGAGCTTTTCTGCGCGCACAAAGATGAAGCAACGCTCCGCGAAGCGCTTACCGCTCTCGAAAAGACGGCGGCTGCCGCGCCGCGCGCAGCAAGCGCATTCGCAAAAGAAAAACAATTGCCGGTATTTTTGAAGGCCGATGAAGCGGGGTCGCTCGAAGTGCTTGTCGAAGTAACGCAGCGCCTTGCGCAGAAACTTCCGCTTGCGATAGCAAAGGCAAGCATAGGCCCTATCAATGAGAGCGATGTGAAAGACGCGGAGAGCATGAACGCGATCGTGGTAGGTTTCCGCGTGAAGACCGACCGTGCGGCGGAGAATATGGCACTCTCGCGCAAAATCAACATGCTCATCTCCCCCATCATCTACGAACTCGAAAAACAGATGCGGGAATACGCGGAAAAGTTCTCGACGAAGGAATTTCGCACCATCGAAATCCTCGGCGTCTTCGGCGCCGCGAAGGGCAAGGAGCGTGTCGTGGGCGGCAAGGTAGCGCTCGGCCCCATTAAGAACAAAGAAGCATTCGAGATATGGCAGGAAATGAAACTCATCGGCAATGGTCGTATCATTAACCTTCAATCGCAGCGCAAGGACGTGGCGGAGGCACCCACAGGCGTCGAGGTTGGCATGCTCGTTGAGAGCGAAGACCCCATTCGCGTGGGCAACCGGTTAGTGTTCTCCTAAAACCTCATGAAACCCTATCGCAATCTTAAGGCGGGCTCGCTCATCGAAGCGGAGCTCGGCAAGATATTCTCGCGCGACTTTAATTTCGAGGGGGCGCTCGTTACCATCCTCGGCGTTGAGGTAGATGAGAAATTATTGCATGCTACCGTGCGGCTTGGTATCATTCCGTATGAGAAGGGGCCGTTCGTGTTCCAAATGCTCACCCGTCAGGCGGCCAATCTCCATCACCAGCTTGTACGGAAGCTGAACATCAAGCCGGTGCCGTTCCTCAAGTTCGAGATAGTAGAACAAAAAGAAGAAGCGCCGGCCGCGTAGCCAAGTGGTAAGGCAAGGGTCTGCAAAACCCTTATACGTGAGTTCAATTCTCACCGCGGCCTCCAGTGAACGCCTGGGTGGTGAAATTGGTATACACGAGGGACTTAAAATCCCTTGACCGTAACAGGTCTTGCCGGTTCGAGTCCGGCCCCAGGCACAACAATAAGCACTCCGCTGTAAATAAAATCCCCCGAACATCCGTAGATGTCCGGGGGTATTGTTACCAGCTGCCGGTCGCGCCGCCACCGTCGAAGCCGCCGAAGCTCTCGCTGTCGAAATCGGAAGAGGAGGTGTCCGCGTGGTCACGGCCATCTTCGCTGCTTGCAGAAGAGGATGAAGCCTCCGAGCACGGAGCGCCGTTCTCCACGTGGTCGCAGTGCGCAAGCGCGGCGAGGATGAGAATGTTCACCATCCCCACATCGCCGCCGCCCTCGGACTGCCGCCGCGCTTCTTCGTACTTCGCCTCCGCGCGCGCGAGAAGCTCGCGCTTCTCATCGGTGTTCGCGAGCAACTGCGCCGCCATAAGGCGCTTGGGGAACTCGTTCAACTGCGCAGGAATGCGCTCCCGCATCTTCTCGGTACGAGTGATTTCCGCGCGCGCCTCCTCGCAAAGGCCTACGAGTGCGTCACGCCCGTCCTTGAGGTCCTTGTAGAGGTGGTAGGCCGCCGGCTGATGCAGGGTCACCCCACACAGCCCCTCGCTGCTCCTCACGCACCACGCGAGCTTCTCGCGCGTCTTCGCGCTTACGTCCGCATGCACCGCGAGCTTTCTCGCTGCCTCGCAATGAATAGCGACCTCCGCACGCAGCTTATCCCCACCCTTCCGCGCCTTTCGCCGATTCGAGACGTGGGCGCGAAGGGCCGCGATAAGCGCGAGCAGACCAAGCGTAAGCGGGATACCGAATAGTATCCAGCCCACGATTTTCTTGTCCGCTTCCGCGGGGTCTTCTGTGCTCTTCGGCGGTAACGGTGCGGACCCGTTCGCGCGCGCATAGCCGATCACGGCATGCGCGCCCGCGCTGATGCCGCCCCCCATCCGGTTCGCCTTGAACTCGGGGAGGATGACGCGCCCAACGATGGTCTCCGCGTCTGCGCTTGAGAGCAAGCGCCGCGCGGGGATTCCTATCTCGATGCGCACCTTGCGCTCCTCGGGAGCCACGAGGAGGACGATGGTCTTCCCCTTCTCCTCCTCCCGCTTCCCCAGGCCCCAGGTCTTTGCGAGCTTCAGCGTGTAGTTCTCGATTGACTCGCCGCGGAGCGATGGAACCGTCACCACGAGGAGCTCGAACGACGACACTTTCTGGAACTCGCGGAGGTCGGCCTCGAGACTCGCCGCCTCCTCATTGGTCATGAGGTGCGCGAAGTCCGACACGTAACCCGCGGCCATCGGGATGTCCTGCCCTCTCGCAATGCTCGCGTACATGAGCGAGAACGCGAAGAGGATGATGAATGCCATACCGCACAACGATACCTTGAGGTTGCGCACCATAATGCTCTCCTTTCTGTTGAGTTGGGAAGGAACGTGCATACAATACCTTTTTTATTCAAAAAGTCAAGCGCCACCTATGGAAAAACCGTGCCACTTCTCATAGAATTGAGCTAACACACTCGTGAAAAAAATATTGATCGTCACCTCGGAATTCGGCAGTGGGCACAAAACCCCTGCGGAAGCACTACGCCAAGAGTTCATTCGGCAGGGGCATCATGCTGAATTCTTTGATTTTGAAGACATTATCGGCGCCTTTACCGAGCGCGTTACGAAGGAGCTCTTCGATTTTGCGACCACGCACGTTCCCCTCCTCCACCGCGGACTTGCCGCCGCAACGAACTCGAACTCTATTCTCGACGTTATCATCCGTCTCACTCCCGCGAAGGTTTCGGAGAATCTCGAGGCGCGCATTCGGTCAATGCAACCCGATGCGGTTGTCACTACCTTCCCTGCGGCGAACCGGCTTATTGCGGAGCTGAAGAAAAAATATCCCTTCGAGCTCGTCTCGGTCGTCACCGACCTCAAGACCATCCACCACTACTGGATAGCGGAAGGCACGGATGCCTACATCGCCGCGCTCCCTGATACTGCCACATCGCTTGCCGCGCTTGGCGTCCCCAAAGAAAAAATCTTCGTGCTTGGCTACCCGCTCCGCGCGCCCTTCTTTGCGCAAAAGGATACGCATGCGCTCCGGGCACAATTTGCCATCGCGAATAACGACTTCGTTGCACTCTACCTCGTGCATACTGCCCCCGATTCTTTTGCGGAACAGTTGGCACGCGCGCTTGATACCACGCCCGACATCACCCCCGTCATCATTTGCGGGAAAAATGAAGCACTCAAGCAATCGCTGAAGCGCGAGCTTCGCCGTACGCACATTATCGGGTTCGCAAATAATATGGATGAGTACCTCCGCGTTGCTGATGTTGCGATCGGCAAAGCAGGGACGGGCTTCCTTATGGAAGCCGCCGCCATGGGCTGCCCCGTCATCATCACAAAATACTTAAAACCCCAGGAGGAAGGCAATGCGGAATTCTTCGAGTCACATGGGATAGGGTTCATCGAACGTACCGCTGCGAAAGCGATGGCGCGCGTCCGTACGCTAAAGAACGAATCAAAAGACGTGCGCGCAGCCCGTTCGCAAAAAACGAAGAACATTTTTCCAAAAAACACGACCGCTGCTATCGTTGAGTTCATCACGCAGGACAAATAAAAAGGAGCGGCGGGTATTACCCCTATCCGCTCCGTAAGAAACTACCGGCGGCTGTGTTTCAGGTACTCGCGCAGCTCGCCGTAGGTTTCGATGTCCCGCGGGAGGTAGACGCGCAAGCTGCAGCGCCTGCAGCGGAGCACGTCCTCCTTCACCGTGGCGCGTATGCGCTCCATGAAACCGTTGCAGTGCTGATGAACGCCGACGGTAATGCCGAGCTCGGCGCCTTCTTTCGTGTGGTCCACGAAGAAGCCCAGTCCGCTCGGCGGATACTCGAGAAGCATGTCGCCCCTATTCGTAAGCCAGATGGGCGCAAGCGGCACGCTCCGCAGGATCTCTTTGTGAACCTTCTCCACGAGCTGCGCGGTGCGGTCGTCGTTCGACGGGAACAGCCGCGGAACTTCCGCGAGCTTCCAAAGCTGGTTCAGCCAGCAGGTCGCCGCCTGGTGGTCGCCCCCTTCTTCGTTCAAGAACTTTGCGGGACAGCGGCCATTCAGGGGGAACATACCCCTCGATTCCACGTACACCATAACCCTGCCCAGCACTACCCCCTTGCACTCGAACCCCGCAGCACATGCCACTTCGTACACGAGCGCAAGCTCCTCTTCGGAGAGCGGCGGCACCTCCTTCTGCTCCTCATAACGCTTCGCAAGCTCTACGAACCGCTTCGCCAATTCGCTCACGTTCTCCATTGCGCTTCCTCCTTTTCTTCGGGTTGTAAAGGTTCTTCTCCACCACCCTACCCGCTGCGTTCCGTTGTGTCAAAATAAAATAAAATCCCGCCGAATCCGGCGGGATTGCTTCAACTACGCGATGCGGGAAACACTCAGTCGAACAAACTCGAGTGCGTCCCAGGCGCGCGCCTCTACCTCTTCAAGCGCGTCGCCGTAGCGCCGTTCGTCTGGCTTCTTGCGCTGCGCGAGGAGCTCTCTTGTGTATGCACTATCCGTAGCGGTGAGCCTTGAGGCGAGGGCCCATTCGCAGGGGCTTGCGGCCGCACGATACGCGCGCATGATGTCCCGTTTTGCCTCGCTCTCCACCTCCGCTCCGTTCACCGCAAGCATTTTGCGCGCGATATGCACGGGAACCTCGAGCACCTTTTGGAAAAACTTGTGGCGTGCGGCCGTCTCCATCACGGGAAGCGCCGCGAGCCCCTTCTCCATCGTGCGCATCTTCCTTCTCAAGTACTCACGCGTGTCGAGCAGCGCGCTCGTGTGCGGAGAGAACGAGAGCAGCAACAGGAGGTTCTTCTTCAGAAGCCCTCCCTGCTTTACGGACCGCTCGAGGTGCTTCACGAAAAGAAGATTCAGATGGTGCGCATATGTGGGCGCCATATCAGCAGCGAGTGGAATAAGCTCGAGCGGCACATGGCGTACCGCCGCCGCAGCGCCCATGCTTCGCATCGCTCCGAACGCTTCTTTCCGCATTCGGGGGTTGTAGAAGAGCACGCAATCGATATCGCTTCGCTCGCTTGCTCCGCCCCAAAGCACCGAACCGCAAAGCACACCGCCCACGAGCGCGTCTGCGCCCTCAACGTCCGTTCGAATGCGGTGCACCACCTGCGTGAAATCCGTGCGGTGCGGAATGTGCCCTGCCTCTACCTCATGCCACGCGAATACCTTTCCCATATTCCCTCCCTCTCGCGAACAAGACCGCGGTTAAATTACTGCCTTGACCGTACAATAACGCCCTTGACGGCGTCAAATGGAGCTCGCCCTTGATGCGGAAGGTGGAGGATTCGAACCTCCGATGCCTTGTGGCATACCGCATTTTCATGTCTGAGACAGATCCCCGTAGGGGACAAGTGCTATTCAGTTCAAGGCGGAGGGGGTGAGATTCGAACTCACGATGCCTTGCGGCATACCGCATTTCAAGTGCGGCGCGTTAGACCACTCTGCCACCCCTCCGCTTTGAACTTAATAACTGGCGCATTCGACCACTCTGCCAACCTTCCAATTTTCAAATCCAGTGTACCCGAAAGCCAGTTCTGTGTAAAACAAACTTGTGCTGATTGACGATTTGTTCTATAGTAAGCGCACATGAACAAGAAGCGAAAGGTTGCGCGCAAGAAGCACGCAAAGAAGGCCGGCAAGAAAGTGAGCTTGCGCCATCGATAAAAAATCCCGCCCCACATTGGGCGGGATTTTTATTTACGCTCTCGGCATGAGCGCGAATACACACACAAGCACGAGCAGGAAGAGCACCAACCAACCGAGCGTTGCGAAAAGCATTATGAACGCTTCTTTCTTGTGTCCTGCAAGGTAAAGCGTGATGGGTTTTCCGAGTACTAAAAGTCCGGTGATAGACGCGGAAACAATGAAGAGAAGGAGCATAAAGAGCGGCACCAAAAAGGTTGGCGGGTCCCCCGCAAACTTCCCACTATACCCAAACCACGCGATTGCCGCGACATACATAAACACTCCTGCTGCGTTCACCAAACTCTTAACAAAGTATTCGGACTTCTTCATAACTATATCCTACCAGGTGTGGACCTATGGGGAATCGAACCCCAACCTCCTCCATGCCATGGAGGCATAATACCATTTTACTATAGGCCCGATATGACGGTGGGCGTTGCAGGGATTGAACCTGCGACCTTCACAATGTCAATGTGACGCTCTACCACTGAGCTAAACGCCCGGAGAACTCCACCATCATACCGAACCTTGCCCAAAACGGCAATATTCTTTACACCGCACCGCAAAATAGCTATAAATAAGTAGCGTCAGGCATGCCCTTGTAGTTCAATGGATAGAACGGCTCACTCCTAACGAGTCGATCGAGGTTCGATTCCTCGCGAGGGCACAGGTGCATCCTGCACCAAAAGGAAGGAGGGTTGGCAGAGTGGTCTAACGCGCCGCACTCGAAATGCGGTTGGGGAGAAATCCCCTCAGAGGTTCGAATCCTCTACCCTCCGCAGCAAAAATATCCCCCACGGGGCTATTTTTTATTGTTGCAATTCCCCTGCTATCGGCGTAGGCTGACCGCAGTACCCCGCGGAGGTTAATATGCGTCGCAACGAAACGTACTGCGAACTCG
>JAKAID010000014.1 GCA_021814545.1 bacterium | reverse complement strand
ACCGCAAAATAAAAATGTGCATCCGCGCGGTGCACAGTTTTATTTTGTATTTCTCGACTTTTTTTGGACTCGAGAGTATGGTGAATTCAGTAACTTAACCCCAAAAAGAGGAGGAGCGATGGGCATCGGACATCGTATCGTACAGTGGTTCCGGAGGCGGAGGCATGGCAATCTCCGCGTCGTGAGGCTGGGAGAGGGCGAGAAGAAGGAGGCGTTCACCTGCTCGCATGGGGCAGCGAAGCGCCCGTTTAAGGTGCTCGTGTTCGGTGCGGAGATCATGCTCGACAAGGCGCCGATGTGCGAGGCGTGCGCGGGCGAGTATCTCAACCGGTACGCGACACTTTGCGGTTCTTGCGAGAAGGTCATCTTTCCCGGCGAGCCCGTGGGGCAGGCGTACATCGGTGCGCCCTATCCACTCACGCATCTCACCATGGAGTGTTGCCCATCGGGCGCGCTCTATTGCGGCAAGTGGGGCGAGGGGCGGCTCATTACGCTCCACGAGCTCGACCCCGAGCAGTTTCCCGAGGGCGCCGCGTCCGCGATGTCCCACGTGATGAGCACCGGTCGCATCATCGCGACTCATGTCGACTGATGCGGGGGCGCCACATGACGGCACTTACGCGCAAAAAGGTGGAGCAGCTCATGGCCGAAGCGAAGGCTATCTACTGCCCCCAGTGCAGCCTGACGCCCGGGCGCGAGAACGATCGGACGGGCTGGGACATCCTGAAGCCGTGGAAGCGGGAGTGTTTCAACTGCGGCTGTACGTGGGTAGACGAGGACCTGCGCGCGCGTCTCGAGAAGACCGCGAAGGCAGGCTAACCTTTCTTGTGGGAACAGAGGGCGCACATTTGTGCTGCCCTCTTTTTATTTCAGCTCGCTGCTTGACTCTGCCCGCGCTTCGGAGTCTACTGACTGCGTACCTTCACAACAAATTCCGTAAGGAAGGAGGGAGTATGCCGGGACACTATGGCGGAGCACCCCTTCTTCGCGTTATCGAAGGGGGAAAAAGCGAGCGACAGGCGGAGCGCTCCGCGCGCGCCGCGCCGGGGAAATTCCCGGAAGAAGAGGTGCGGCTTATTAAGGAGCGGTACGGCCACTACTCAGGCTACCGGCCCAGGGACGTGAGCGGGCAGACCGAGCGCCTGCGGAAAATCTTTCCCGGCGTCGGCTATGCGGATATTTCCATCGCAAGTCAGCCGCTGCCCAAGGGGGCCGAAGGGTGGTTCGCTATTCCGCGCTGGAGCGCACTCGCGCCAAGTTATATCGAAGCGGTAGAACGCGTGCTGGGGTGCCTCAAAGAACTTCGCCGCGGCCGTACGTGGAACGAGCGTGAGGACGAGCTTTACCTCATGCGGTTGCGCGAGTCGGAGAGAGCAAGGAACGCGTTCGAGGTGCTTGGCGAGCGCCAAAAGGGGCGCAACATCCTGGTGCTTCCCGCACAGCTTGGCGTATTTCACGGCGGTCGTTCGGTGCGCCGCGCACGCGAAGTGATGCGGCGGAGCGAATTCGGCCTCGGTGCCTATGCCGTCGGTATTGCGCTCCTCACGCATCCCGAGCGCCTGCGGCACTATCTTGACCTTTGGATCGATTGCGCGGGCGACGAATACGGCCTTGAAGAGGACGACACGCGCTCGCGTGCGCCCAATTTTCGGTTCGGTGATGGCCTTCTCACCTTCGACGTGGGGAGGGTCGATTTTATCGGCGCGCACTACGGTTCGGCAACAGGCTTCGTCGTGTAGCGTGTAGTAATCCCGTGAGCGGTATCGCTCGCGGGATTTCTTTTCGTGTTTATTTGGACAGGCGAACAAAAAGGGGATATAACAAAAGCAGTCCCTTATATGGAGGTGTGCGATGAGTCTCGAGCTTGTGCGGAGCCGCCCGCGGGCGCTCACGATACACGAGGCGCACGAGCTTCTCTTGAGGCTCGCGGACGCCGGCTTCACCCCGGAAATGGCACAGGAGATAATCCGGTCAAAGGATAACCACCTCGCAAAGGCGCTGGTGCGTACCGCACAGTGCGCAGGGTACGACATCTCTCCGTCCATGGAGCGGGCGCGGAGCATCATGGGGAAGAACTACTTCGGCCCCGAGGAAGCCATTAAGCACTTCGGCGTTGTCCCCACGAAGGCGCAGGAGGCGGCGCTCGCGCTTGTACCGTTCTCCGACGTGTGCCTGCAGGAGTGCCGAGAGACGCATCTCCTCGTTGCCGTGTTTCCGAAGTCCATCGTGGAAATCAGGAACAGCGTGGGCGAGGCGTTCGTGTTCCTGAGCCGTGCGGACGAGCATCGCTACGAGAAGCAGCCCTTTGCGCGCGAGCGCGGAAAGCCCGGCTGGTACCTGGTGCGCAAGGAGCCGTTGCGGAACTCGCTCGACAAGAAGTGGGCGCAGCAGCTCATGACGCTCGGCAGGAACGAGGAGGTGCCTTCCGCGCGCATACTCATCTACGCGGTCATCGGCCACTTCCTTGCCGAAAAGCGACGGCTCCTCCACGATGCGTACGTGGTGTGCGCCGACACGCTGGAAGATTCGAACGAACACATCGTAGTCGGTTCGTTCGATGATGACGGTCTCTTCGTCGGCCACAACTGGCCGGAGCGCGGGAGCGAGTCAGTGGGGCTTGCCTCGATGCGGAAATCAGACCGTTCCGATACATGATGCAGCAACCCCGGGCGCGGTGCCCGGGGTTTTCTTTCCCGCTGGAAAAAAAGCGCCATTTGTTCTATTCTATGTGCGACTGAAGAAGCGGCCCTATCGTCTAGTGGTAGGACAACGCCCTTTCACGGCGTAAACAGGGGTTCAATTCCCCTTGGGGCTACAGGTAAAACATCCCGCTTTTGGCGGGATGTTTTTGTAGCCTCAAGGAATCGAACACCCCTCATTCTTATATCTGCGCAATGTGTTCCGCGGGGATGGGACCCTTCAGCACCACAATGCCGTGATAGGCGCGCTCGGGGCCGGTGAAGCGCGGCTCTATTTGTTCTTCAGGAATATCCACTTTGACGAGCACCCGTTCCTCGCTGCCGGGAACATAGGGTTTTTCGCCAAAGGTGCCCACGATGGCTTCGAAGCCGGGTATCCAGCTTGCATGCGCCTGGAGGCCTTTCGCGAGTGCACCCGCATATTGCTTGGGCACGGAGACTACGGGGCGTTCGCCTTTTTTGTACAGCGCGTGAATGAGTTCGCGCGCCGTTTCCGGGTCGGTCACGAGCTCTTCCGCGGGCATTTGTTCGAACTTCATACAAGATAAGTATAGGCAATAGTGTAAAATAGATGAAGAGAGACCATGGAGACCATCAAGAAACGAACTTCGATAACGTGGCACGCGGCAGAGCATCATCACCTCGAGAAGGGTGCGGGCTGGTACCTTATCATCGGCGGTAGTGCGCTCGTACTTTTGGTGGTGGCGTTGTTCATGAAGGATTTCTTTTTTGCGGTACTCATTGTGCTCTCCGCGGTGCTTGTGATGGTCTTTGGGAGCAATCCACCGCGGGTATATGAGTTCCGCGTCGACGAGCGGGGAGTGCAGATAGGGAAGCGGATGCGTGGATGGAGCGAATTCACGAGTTTTTCGGTGCGCAAGCACCAGCATGAGCCGCGCGAGCTCGTGTTGCGGACGAAGTCAAATATAAATCCATTCCTCCATTTACCGATGGAGCGAAGAACACTACACGATGTGCACGCGCTTCTCGCATCAAAGCTCAAAGAAACGGAGTTCGAAGAATCGGCGGCGGACATCATCGCGGACATCCTCGGGTTTTGAGTTTTTCTGGATAGTAGGATATAATCGTGCCGCAGAGTAAGGGGGCCCTTGTCGTTCAACGGATAGGACGCAAGATTGCGGATCTTGTAATCGAGGTTCGATTCCTCGCGAGGGCACAAATATAAAAGCTCCGTTCTTGCGGAGCTTTTATATTTGTGCCTAAGCCTGCGATGACCGAACGAGAGTGAGGGAATGCTGAGCACAGCAGTGCGAATGCAGGGAATACCGAGCACGGTAGCGCGAACGTACGAGCTTTGTTCGCTTCCCCGCGCTTCGCGCGACCGAGAGGCCTTGGCAAAACAAAAAACTGCCCCACGGGTGTGGGGCAGGTGTTCATTTATGGACACGACGGTCCGGGGCGAATGATGGCCCGCGCGTAGTATGGCGTGAGGTACTTCTGTGCCACCACCCGCAGGGAGCTGCGGGTGACCGTATGCAGACGCGGGATGTAGGAGTGGAGGCCCTGAAGCTCTTCGTCTCCGTTCGCCACCGAATCGATGACCATCTCCGAGAGTATGCCGGGGCTATTCTTGAACGCATCTCGGTATTGCCACTCGAGGCTTTTGCGCATCGCATCAAGCTCATCGTCGAGCACGAATGATTCGCGAAGCCGCTGCGCCTCTTCAAGAACGATGGTCTCTGCGGCGTCCGCGAACTGCGCGCCTACGGTCGCGAACCAGATGCGGAGGAGTCCGTGCAGGTACGTTCGCTCGGGTATGACGTGAACTCGGTAGACCCCCTTGCGGAAATCGCGATTATCTTCGCGAAGACGCGTTCGGAGCCGGAAGGCCCATATGCGCGCGAGAATATCGAGCGCCGCCGCGTCCATTGTATTCGCGGTTTCTGTAGGAAAGCCGAGCATGACATGCGTTTGTCCGATGTTCGGCGCAACCTCCTCGACGGACCTGACGGCGGTGAGCCGAGGAACATCATCAGAGTGATCATAGTCGAGGATGGGTGTGGTCGGTCTTCCCCAATCCTCGAAATATCGCTCCGCTGTTCTCTTGACCTCAGCAAAGGTTGGGCCGAACAGGATAATGAACATGTTCCGCGGCACGTAATAGCGCCGCATGAACGCGTGTACGTCCGCGATGCCGACCCGTTCGAATTCCGGAAGTTCGCAGTCGATGCGATTTCTCACCGGGTTTTTCTCGTAGAGCACCTGGTTCAGCCGGACCCGCGCACGTTCGAACAACGAATCCTCGCCATAGAGGTGGTACTCGTTGTGCACGGCGGCTTTTTCTAACGCCACGCGGGATTCCTTGATCTGCGGATGCAGAATGAGGTTCGCGAGCATATCGAAGCAGTCCGTAAGATGCGGCCGCCACAGCAGGCTGTCATGGCCGTAAAACGTGCTCACATAGTCCGTGCGGATATTCGCACTCGCATCGGGACCGCCCATGTACTTCTCGTAGTACTCAAGGTCTACCGTGCGGTCGTCGTGTTTTGCAGAGCTTCCCGCGACTACGTGCTCGGTGAAATGCGCAAGTCCGCGCTTGTCGGGCGGGTCATGCGCCGACCCTGCCTTAACGCCAATACCACCGAGGTGGGTGTTCGGGTCGAACTGGCTGTAGAAGCGCATGCCATTCCGAAGCTGCCCCACGCTGACCCTCTTCAGTCTCATTGCATCCTCCTCTTGTCGTGTGTGAAGTAGCTAATCTCAAAAGTATAGAGCGCGCCCATTAAAGTCAATTTCTGCGTATGGTTTAGTACAATAAACATATGAAGAAGCGGCACGCAGCGGCGTTCGTTATTGTAATTCTTATAGCCTTTGGTATTATTGTGTTTGCGGTTATGGTAGATAAACGAGGGAGCGGAGCGCCGCAACGCACATTTAAAGGTCCGACAGGAACGCCCTACGTGAAAGGGCCGAGCGGCTTGCCGCCGGGTCCTACGGGGCAATAATAATGAGTACGTACAACGCGGGTATGGTTTAGTGGTAGAACACGACCTTGCCAAGGTTGAGACGGGAGTTCGATTCTCCCTACCCGCACCAGCACTACATGCAAACGGTTATTCGTGTCATTGTCACTCTGTTCTTTCTCGGACTTATCATCCTCGGTATTGTGTTTTTCAGCATCATCGCGGTGGTGCCGAAGGAGAAGCTCGCGCGCATAAAAGAGGGCGACCTGAAGGCCGCCACCTCCACTGCCGTGCAGACGGAGGTCCCTGCGGGGTTTTTCGAGAAGTATTTTTTGAATCCTATCCAGGCGGTCTTTACGCCGAAAGAAGCGCCGCAGCAGGAGGCGGCACCGGTAGTCGCATCGCCCTCGCAAGAGCCGTTCGCAGCGCCGGGTCCCGTCGAGGCGCCCAAGCAATCGAGTCCGGTCGCGGCGACGCAGATACCAAAAGGGGTGATACAGCTCTCCATCTCTTCGGCGGGATTCTCGCCGAACACGTTTACGGTGAGCGCGGGCGCCGATGTTGCGGTCTCGCTCGTGGCGACGGACGCTTTCTCGCACGTACTCCAGTTCGACAGTCCGCTCTTGGGCAGTGTCGTGATAGGCGCATCGGCTGAAGGAAGCGGGGCGCGCATCATTGCGTTCCGTGCGCCGGATGCGGCGGGAGAATACACGTTCAGAGACCCGATTCCGGGCCATGCGGCGCGCGGTGAGGTGGGAAAGATGATAGTAAAATAAAAAACCCGCCGGAATGGCGGTTTTTTGTTTTTTTATAGTATCTCGAAGAACCGGTGCTTGCCGACGCGCACTATCATACCCGCGGCGAGCGTAACGGTTTCCGTGACTTCGTCGTGCACCACATCGTTTATCTTTACCGCCTTTTGTTCGATGAGGCGCCGCGCCTCACTCTTGCTCGGGACTCCGGAAGCGAGGAGCAGTTCGATAAGCGGCATCGTTTTTTCCGCAAGGTTCAATTTCGGCGCGTCCTCGGGGCGCTCCTTATTCGAGAAAACGCGCACCCATTCTTCGCGCGCCGCAGCCGCTTCCTTCGGCGAGTGGTACAGCGCCACCACCGCTTCGGCGATGATGAGCTTCGCATCGCGCGGGTTCTTGCCGCCCGCAACGGACGCGCGGAGGCCGTTCACCTGGGCCAACGGCATCATGGTGGCGAGTTCAGCAACGCTCATGGCAAGCTCGTCGGGGAGCGCCATCATCTTGCCGAACATGTCATGCGGCGCGTCGTCGAGGTTTACAAGCGAGCCCTCCGTTTTGCTCATCTTCTTGCCGGTCACCGGGTCCTCGATGAGGCGGTTCGCGATAACGAACTTTTCCTTGCCGAGCATCGCCTTCATAAGGGTGCGGCCGGCGAGCATATTAAAGGTCTGGTCAGTGCCGCCAATTTCGAGGTCCACGTCCATCGCGACCGAGTCGTATCCCTGCATGAGCGGGTAGAAGAACTCGTGGAGGCCGATGGGCTTGCCCGCCTTGATGCGCTCCTGGAACATTGAGCGCTCTATCATCTGCTGCACGGTGAAGTGCGCGGCGAGGCGCACCACGTCCTCGAACGTGAGCTTTTTGTGCCAGCTTGCGTTGAATTTTATCTTCGCGGCATTCTTGCCGGTGAATTTTAGAATGTGCGATGCCTGTTCCTTGAAGGTTTTCAGATTTTCTTTGACCTGGCTTTCGGTGAGCTGGGTACGCGTGGCGGTTTTGTCCGTCGGGTCGCCGATGCGCCCGGTAAAGTCGCCCATGAGGAGAATGACCTCATGGCCGAGGTCTTGGAAGCGGCGGAGCATCAGGATGTTCTCCGCGTGCCCGAGGTGGAGGTGTGGGCTCGTGGGGTCGATGCCGAGGTAGAGGCGGAGGCGCTTGCCCGAGAGGAGTACTTTTTCGAGCGCTTCCCGCGTCGGATATATCACGTCCGCGCTCCGCGAGAGGAGCTCGTCTATTGTTTCTTTGTCCGCCAACGCCGCCACCTCATGCTTATTCATTGGCTTCATAGTATCACGGGTTTTTCCACAAATAAAACAGCACCCCGGGTGCTGTTTTTATTTCTACTTCTTCGTTTTGATTATCTCATCCACGAGACCGTAGACTTTTGCTTCGTCCGCGGTCATCCAGTAGTCGCGGTCCGTGTCCTTTTCAATGCGCTCGAGCTTCTGGCCCGTGTGCTTCGCAAGGATATGGTTTAAGCGGTCCTTCAGTTTCAAGATATGCTTCGCGCTT
>JAKAID010000004.1 GCA_021814545.1 bacterium | reverse complement strand
AGGGTGTCTCCGGGGCGACGCCCAAGTCTTACCCTCTCGCCAAGAGTGTCGGGCTTCGCTTGTGCTCGAATGAGGCATTAAGAAAACCAGCAAGGAGTGCACAAGAAGGTTTCTCGAAACCTAAACCGAAGCGGAGCCCTCTGGGGCGTGAGCGGGTTGAGAGGGGCCTTCTTGTACGCTCTTGTTCTGTTGGCTGCACCCATAGTTGCGAGGATTTTGTTTTCGAACGCGCTATACTGAATCTATTAGATATGAATTTCGAAGAACTAAAAAATACCATAAAAGGAGAAGTGATGGCAGACGAGCGGACGCGCACCGCGTACAGCCGCGACGCGAGTCTCTTTGAGGTGATGCCGACAGCGGTCGTGTTCCCCAAAGATGCCGATGACGTAAAGGCGATAGTGCGGCGAGCGGGGGAGGCGCGCCGACGTGGAGAGCAGGTGTCGATTACGGCGCGTTCCGCGGGAACGGATATGGGCGGCGGTCCGCTTACCGAATCCATCGTGCTTGATTTTACAAAGCACTTCACGCATATGGGGAAGGTGCAGCCGCTCCTCAATTTTACCGGAGGGGACCCGGAGGGGTTTATTGTGGCGGAGCCGGGAGTTTTTTACCGAGACTTCGAAAAAGAAACGTTGCGGCAGCATTTGCTCCTGCCCTCATACCCCGCATCACGGGGGCTGTGCGCGATGGGCGGCATGGTGTCGAACGATTCGGGCGGAGAAAAAACACTGCGCTACGGGAAAACGCATGATTTTGTGCGGCGCCTTAAGGCGGTGTTCGCGGACGGCAATGAATACGAGGTGAAGCCCCTTACCCTCGAAGAATTGAAGGCGAAAGAGGCGCTCCCCACGTTCGAAGGCGAGGTGTACCGAAACATGCACGCGCTCCTCGAAGAGCATTATGACGTCGCACGCGCAGCAAAGCCGAACGTTTCGAAGAATTCGGCCGGTTACAACATCTGGGACGTGTGGGACGGGAAACGGTTTGACCTTACCAAAGTTCTCGTGGGTTCGCAGGGAACGCTCGCGCTCGTGACCGAGGCGGAGTTTCGTCTCGTGGAAGCAAAGCCTTACGCGGGCATGGTCGCGCTCTTTTTGAATGACTTGAACGAGGCGGTACCGGTATTGAATGCGCTGACCCCGCTCCAGCCGACGAGTCTGGAGTCATTCGACGACAAGACTTTCTCGCTTGCGCTCAAATACTTCTGGGGATTTTTGAAAATACTCGCATTGAACCCATTCTCGCTCATGTTCGCATTTTTGCCGGAGTTCATTATGGTTTTGAGGAAAGGCGTGCCCAAGCTCGTGGTACTCGCCGAGTTTGAAGGGAAGAGTCAGGAGGAAATAGACAGATATTTAGCGAGCGCGGAAAAAGAATTGACGAACGTCCAGGTGCCGTATCGCATCGCGCGCACAAAAAGAGCATCCGCAAAATACTGGGTCATCCGCCGCGAGAGCTTCAACCTGTTGCGGGAGCGGGTGAAAGGTATGCAGACCGCGCCCTTCGTCGATGACATTATTGTGCGCCCCGAGCATATCCCCGAGTTCCTCCCGAAGCTCATGGCGATATTGGACAAGTATGGGTTTTTTACGACCATCGCGGGGCACCTCGGCGACGGGAACTTTCACATCATTCCGCTTATGAGGCTCGCGGACGAGAGGGAGCGTGCGAAGATAAAGCCTGCGATGGACGAGGTATATGCACTGGTGTTGAGTTTCGGCGGCTCTATCACCGCGGAGCATAATGACGGCCTTATCCGGAGTCCATACCTTGAGGCGATGTTCGGCGAGCGCGTGTATGGACTTTTTAAAGAGGTAAAAAATATCTTCGATCCGCAGGGCATCTTCAACCCGGGGAAGAAGGTGGGCGCGAGCATGGAATATGCAATGGCGCACATGAAGCGCAGCTAACGGAGTGCGCCCCTTTACGTAAGGGGCGTATTTATTGTATGGTGAGACGGCTCTTAACTCACGAAAGGAGAACGCATGTTCGAGATAATCAAAAAAGATAAGCTTTCGCGGGCACGAGTCGGTACGTTGACAATGCCGCACGGCGGAGTGGCGCAAACGCCGAGCTACGTCGTGGTTGGCACGCATGCGAAGGTCCGCACGCTTGGTGCCGAAGACCTCGCGGCAACGAAGACGCAGATGGTCATTTCGAATACCTACCATCTCTGGCGTACGCTCGGAGGGAAGCTCGATTCGTACGAGGGCCTTCACAAGGCGCTCGGGTGGAACGGCATCGTGATGACCGATTCGGGCGGCTTCCAGGTATTTTCGCTCGGGTTCGCACGCGAACACGGCGTGGGGAAAATCGCTCCCATGTTCCCGGAAGCGAACGGCAAGAAGGGGAAAGCGGAGGACAACCTTGTCACCATCACAAAAGATGGGGCGTATTTCATGGATGGCGGCGAACGGTGCTATCTCGATGCCGAGCGCTCCGTCGCCATTCAGGAGAAGCTCGGCGCGGATATCATTCTCGCGTTCGACGAGTGCACCTCGCCGCTCCATTCGCCCTGGTATACCTTCCGTGCCCTCCAGCGCACCCACGCGTGGGCAAAGCGTTGCCTTACCGCGAAACGGCGCAAGGACCAGATGCTCTACGGCATCGTGCAAGGAGGGGCATTCTGGCTTCCGCGCACGTTGGGCGCCCGATTCATCGGTTCGCTCCCGTTCGACGGCTTTGCTATCGGCGGTTCGCTCGGCAAGTCGCGGAGCGAGATGATGAAGGTGCTCAAGTGGAGCATGCCGCATCTCCCCGAAGAAAAGCCGCGCCATCTGCTCGGCATCGGGAAGGTCGATGACCTCTTCGACGGCGTGGAGCACGGCATCGACACGTTCGATTGCGTCATCCCAACGCGCGAGGCGCGCCATGGCTGCCTGTGGACGCTCGACGGCCGGTTCGATGTGAAGCGCGGCAAGAATAGGGGCGCGAAAGAGCCGATTGACCCCGCGTGCGGGTGCCCGGTCTGTAAGGGCGGCCGTACGAAAGGCGAGCTCTACGAGCGCTTCCACGCGAAGGATGCGGAGGCGGGACGTCTTGCGACGCTCCACAATGTCTACTTCTTCAACGACCTCATGGAGAAAATCCGGCACTCCATCTTGGAGGACCGGTTCGTGGCGTTCAAGAAAGAGACGCTCGCGCGCATCACGCGCAAGTAAACGAAGTGAGGCCGCAATGCAATTACATTGCGGCCTTTTTATTTGTAAGAAAGAGGCCCGCTCGTTCGTTATACTTATGTATGATGAAACGCTTGCTTGCATTTGTTGTGGTGGCGATAGCGCTTGCAGCGCCTGTGGCGCACGCGCGGGGCATTAATGCCTCCATTTCCGATACCACACCGTATCAGGGCGATACGCTTGTGGTAACGCTCGCGGGCGATTCAGCGCCGGTGTCAGGTAGCTTTGATGGCGCAGCGGTCCAGTTTTTTGCCTATCGGAAAGCATCAATGGCGGTCATTCCGATACCCGCAATGAAGAAGCCCGGTTCGTATCCATTCTCAGCTTCGTTCGCGGACGGGGCAGTGTTTACTCGCGCGATAACGGTGCGTGCAAAAAAATTCGTGGTAGTCGACCTCGGCATCCCGAAAGAGCTCGGTCTCACCGAAAAAGGGCTCACCACGAAACTTGCCGAGCAGAAAGTGGACATTGATGCCGCGGTGAAGGCCCGGACCGACAAGGTGTATTTCAATAAATCATTCGGCTTGCCGCTTGCGAACAACACGAGATTCGGGAGTACGTTCGGCGAGACCCGTAAAACGGGCAATTCCATCATCCATCACTGGGGAATTGACCTCTCGGGTCCTGAGGGGGCGGCAGTAGGCGCGATGAGCGGCGGCGTGGTAAAACGCGTGTACGCGGATACCGTGTATGGGAAGGTTATTATTATCGACCATGGCGAGGGAATCTACTCGCTCTACATGCATCTTCAAAAACAATTTGTGAAGGAGGGCGACGTGGTCGAGCGGGGGAAGGTGATAGGGCTTCTTGGCCACACGGGATACGCAACGGGGCCGCACCTCCACCTCTCGCTCAAAGTGAATTCGGTGTCGGTGGACCCCGCGCGCTTCGTGATGGCGTTCAAATAATGTTAAGCGAGTTCCGTCAACGCGGATACTCGCCTGATACTCTTGGCTCGGGGGTGTCTCCTGGGCGACGCCCAAGTCTTACCCTCTCGCCAAGAGTATCGGGCTGTGCCTTCTCATGTCCGAATTCAGCCCTACTTCGTGAAATAGAGGAACTCGATAATAATGAGCACGAACCAGCCGATTTGGAGGAAAAACCAGGCGATGATTTGTATCCATTCGGCGCGGTCTTTTTCTGAAATAGAGAAGTTCTCTTTTACGATGCCGTACACGTCCTCAAGGAGGTCGAGTTTTTCCTTAATGGTGGCGCGCCACTCATTCACCTTGAATTTGTGCGTGGCAAGGTCATAGAGGCGCGCGGAGTACCAGTCGCCGATGAGCTTGATATCGCGCTCGAGGAGCTGCACCTCCGCGATGGAGGACATGATTATCTTGATGATCTGGCGGAGGTCTTCCGAAAGTTCAGCGTTGTCGAATACTTTAAAAAGTTTTTTGCTCGATTCGGGGCGCTTGATGAACTTACTCACGTGCTTCAAGCGGTCATCGAGCTGGCGATCAAGGATGCGCGCGCGAAGGAGCTGAAGGTTCGCGAGGGTAAGGAGTTCTATTGTGGGGAGCACGTCGCCCTCAGGGTCGAAGAGGAAGGCGCCGTCCCAGTCGATGATGGCGAGGTCGTTCTTTGCGTACTTTATTTGTGCGGACATCGTGTGCTCGATTTCCTTGGGGTCGAGCTCAAGCCGCTCCGACTTGAGGAGCGAGGCGATGGCGGGGGAGTGCTTGAGGAATTGCTCCGGTTCACCCGCATAGCCGGAAACGCTGAAGACCGAGTACGTTTCGCTATAATCGCGGCTCCCGCCGTGTTCAGCGAGTATCTTGTAGCTCTGTTCGTAGATAGCGGATTCGAGTTTCGCCATGGCCTCATGGTCGAATACATCCTTTACCTCGATCGTACTTTCAATAAGGAGAATATCAGGCGGATACCCCTTAATGGAGAAGACAAGGGGAACATTGTCGATGCTTGATTTCGCCTCGCCGACGATGACGGGGTGGGGGATGGATATCTCGAAATAGTGAGGCGCACTCTTCACTTTTTGAGCTTGGAACACCTCACCGCGCAACTCGCGGTCCACTTCGCCGACCAGTAATACCGTAAGTTGATTTCGCATTATTTCTATTATACACTAGGGCCATTATGCACGATCGAAACAGGTTGCTCGCGTTCCTCACGCTCATCATCGTCGTTTCTATTGCCGCAGGCGCGTTTGCCTACGAGCCCCTCTGGCAGCGGATAAGTAAATTCCGTCCGTGGAGCCTTGGCCTCGACCTTGCGGGAGGCACGTCGCTCACGTACGAGATAGATGTGAGCAAGGTGAAGAGCGAGGATCGAGATTCGGTAGTGCGCGGGCTTCGGGATGTGATTGAAAAGCGTGTGAACCTGTTCGGCGTTGCCGAGCCGAAAGTGTATACCGAGAAGGTGGGTGAGAGCGACCGCTTGGCGGTCGAGCTTGCAGGTGTGAAAGACGTGAACCAGGCGATCCGCATGATCGGTGAAACGCCCTTCCTCGAGTTCCGCGAGGTGCAGCCCGATCCGAAGTCCACGAGCTCGGCGGTATTTGTGCCGACCGACCTGAACGGACGCTATGTGGTCAGTGCGCAGGTAGGGCGCGACCCCAACACGGGTGTTCCCGAAATTGATTTTTCATTGAACGATGAAGGTGCGGTCCTGTTCGAGAAGCTCACCGAGGCGAACGTAAATAAGCCCATTTGTCTCTTTATCGATGGCCAGCCCATCATTCCGGATAGCGTGAATGATAGCTGCCCGCGGGTGCAGGGTAAGATCTCGGGAGGCAAGGCGCGCATCACGGGTCAGTTCAGTTTCTCGCGCGCACAGCAGATCGTGGAGCGCTTCAACGCCGGCGCATTGCCTGCCCCTATCACGCTTGTGAACCAGCAGACCATCGGGTCCGATTTCGGCAAGGATTCGCTCGATAAGGCGATCTATGCAGGCGCCATCGGTTTGTTCGCAGTGATGGTATTCATGCTCATCTACTACCGCACCCTCGGCGTGTTCGCCTCAATCGCGCTTGTCGTGTACACGCTTCTTACTATGGGCGTATTCAAGCTCATCCCCATCACGATGACGCTCTCTGGCATCGCGGGGTTCGTGCTCTCGATCGGCATGGCGGTTGATGCGAACATTCTCGTGTTCGAGCGCACGAAAGAAGAGATGAAGAAGGGCATTCCGCATGCAGCGGCGATAGAAGAGGGGTTCCGTCGCGCGTGGACATCCATTCGGGACTCGAACATTTCGACCATGATAACGGCAGGAGTGCTCTACTTCTTTACATCGAGCTTCGTGCAGGGCTTTGCGCTCACGCTCTTTCTCGGGGTCGTAATGAGCATGTTCTCGGCTATCACCACGACGCGCCTTATGCTGCGCGCATTCCTTAAATAACCGACCTATGAAACATTTTAATCTTATTGCAGCAAGGAATATCTTTCTTGGCATTTCGGGCACGATGGTCATTGCCGCATGGGTGCTCGTGGCGACTGTGGGCTTAAAAGAAGGCATCGACCTTCGCGGCGGCACGCAGTGGGAGGTGAGGTTCGCAAGCTCGACCGTTTCCGTGGATGCGGTCAAGGGTGCGGTTGAGGGAGTGGTGGGACGGGCGGAACATTCGGTGAAGCAGAATACTGATGGTTCGTTCTCATTCCGATTGCCGAGCATGGACGAAGCGGGGCATGAGGCGTACCGCGCCGCATTGCAGAACGTGGGACAGTTCACCGAATTGAGTTTCTCGAGCATCGGCCCTACGATCGGCGTTGAGCTTCGCAATAAGGCGATAGAAGCCATCGTGCTGGTGCTCTTCGGCATCTCGCTCTTTATCGCGTATGCGTTCCGCAAGGTTTCAAAGCCGATAAGCTCGTGGAAATACGGCATGGCGACCCTTATCACGCTCTTCCATGATGTGAGCATCCCCGTGGGTCTTTTGGCGCTCCTTGGGTATTTCAAGGGTATCGAAATAGATACGAACTTCATTGTGGCGCTCCTCGTAGTGATGGGCTTCTCCGTGCACGACACTATCGTGGTGTTCGATAGGATACGCGAGAACATCTTGATACATCGCGGGCGGGGCATGTCGCTTGCGGACGTTATCAACCACAGTGTGCGAGAGACCTTTGCGCGCTCGGTGAATACGACGCTTACGCTCGTTATTGTGCTCGTGGCGCTCCTCGTGTTCGGTCCTCCCTCGCTCTACTATTTCATTCTTACGATGCTTGTGGGAACCGTCTTCGGCACCTACTCGTCCATCTTCCTCGCAAGCCCCATCCTCTATCTTTGGGGGAGGAAAAGCGAATAGTATTGTACAAGAGACCCCTCGGAAGAGGGGTCTTTATGTAAGGGGTTGACCTTATATTGCAAATAGTGTATATTACATTCATACAAAAATCGCAGCGGACATGAAAAACATTGACCAGTTCATCAACGAGCTTGTGGCGGAATTCACCCCGAAGCAGCGCAAGGTGCTCACGGGCCGTTTTGGTTTGAAAACGGGGAAGCGCGCAACGCTCCAGGAGATAGGCGATGAGCTTGGCATTACGCGCGAGCGCGTGCGCCAGATAGAAGAGCAGGTCATCGCGAAGATACGGGAGGACGTCCGCGCGGGCGCGAAAGAGCTCATTGATGCGGCATCGACACATTTGAACTCGGTAGATTCTGTACGTCGCGACGACACCTTTATCGCGGAGATGAAGAAGCTGTTGAATGACGCTGAAACGAAATATATCGACCAGAAGCTGCGCTTCATATTCCTTACTGCAGGCATTCCGCAGTATCATAAAGAAGACGATGGCGTGCACGCATTTTGGTATGCGAACGAAGAGGCGAAGAAGCGCTTTGAAGAGTTCACGAAGGAGCTGACCCAGTTCTTCAAGAACGGAGATAGAAACCAGATACTTCGCGAGAAGACGTATCTGCCGCTCTGCAAGGGGCTCGCCTCGTGCCATTACCTTGCTATCCCGAAGCATTTTGGTGAGAACGTGTTCGGCGATATCGGATTGCGCGAGTGGGCGGAGATAGAACCGAAAACTATCCGCGATAAAGCGTATTTGGTGCTCAAAAAGCATGGCCAACCCCTTCACTTCGAGCACGTAGCGAAGTCCATCAATGAGTTCGGTCTCGATAAGAAGCGCGCGCACGTTCAGACTGTGCACAACGAACTTATCAAAGATGAGCGCTTCGTATTGGTAGGGCGCGGTATGTACGGGCTTCGCGAGCACGGGTTCGAGCCGGGAACGGTGCGCGAGGTAATCGTGTCGCTTTTGAAGAAGCATGGTCCGCTGTCATCGTCAGAAGTGGTCCAGCTCGTCAACAAACAGCGTTTCTTGAAAGAGAACACTATTCTTTTGAGCCTTCAGAATCGCAAGCACTTCAAGCGCCTTGAGAACAACAAGTATTCCATCAAAGAAGCATAAATTATCGAACAAAACGCCCCCGCACACCGCGAGGGCGTTTTGTTAAGAACATGATTTGTGTAGAATAAGGATACCACCCGCGAATGTTCCGAGACCTTTATGATCATGTAGTAGATTTCTTTGTTACGCTGTTCTCTCACTGGGAGATATGGCTCTTTATGATAGTGTTCGGCGCATCGCTGCCGCTCCTTGACCCTCGGCAAATACCATTTTTCTTCTTCACGTTCATTAAGTACACATGGTGGTTCTGGCTTTTCTTGATATTTTGGGAATTACTGCGTGAATTGTTCTTGTACGTGCAGCAGCAGAAATATAAGCAAAAAGAGGCGGCACCCGAAAAATACGCACTATTCGAAATAAGAATACCGCGCGAGCTTGAGAAGAGTGCGAAGTCCATGGAGCACGTGTTCCAGGCGCTGCACGGTATGGGGAATGCGCCTGGCAATTGGCGCGAAAAATATATCGAGGGGCAGGTGCCACTTTGGTTCTCTCTGGAACTTGTAAGTCTTGGCGGGCAAATACACTTTTATCTCCGTATGCCCAAGAAGCACACGAACCTCACCGAGGTGGCCTTTTTTTCGCAGTATCCCGACGTGGAGATAACGGAGGTGAAGGATTACATGCGCGAACTTCCCGCAACCACTGCCGAACTCTATGCATTGGGGATGGACCTATGGGGCACCGAGTTCATTCTGGCGAAGGAGGGCGCGTACCCACTTAAAACATATCCCATGTTTGAAACGGGTTCCGCAGAAAAACAAATCGACCCGCTCTCCGTGTTTCTCGAAACGCTTGCAAAAATCAAGGGAGGCGAAGTGGTCGTGGTGCAGATGCTCATTTCTCCCGCAGGAAAAGATTGGGCAAAGACGTATGATGAGCTCGTGAAGAAACTGCGCGCGCCGGAACTCGTGGAAACGGGAGGCGAGGCGAAAATGCCGGTGGCGCATACTGCGAAAAAAACCGAGGTTATTAATGCGGTTGAGAATAAACTTACGAAGCCCGCATTTAATACACTGGTGCGGTTGTGCTATATGTCGCCGGGCACCATTTTGAAAGAGGGGTCCGGTTTTGCGCGGGGCGGCATTACGGGAGCGTTCAATCAGTATAGCGCGCCGAATATGAACGCGTTTAAGGCGAACTCCGGTACCACCACAAGAATAGACAAGTGGAAATTCCCACACGTCTATGTCGATAAGCGGCTCGAATATCGCAAACAGCGCCTCCTCCACAATCTTCGTAACCGCGTAAATCCGCCGGAAACATTTACAGGGAAACTTTTCACCTCGTTCTTTATGGAGTGGAATTTTGATTCCGTTTCTTATGAGCTTGTAACAGATGAACTTGCGACCATTTATCATCCTGCGCCGACAGGCGTATTGACCGCGCCCCACATGCGGCGCGTGGAGAGTAAGAAGGCGGGTCCGCCCGCAGGTCTCGACATTTTCGGTGCGGAGGAAGATCTCGAGAGATTCAAAAAGAAATCCACATCATGACCCCGATAACATTTCCTATGGATATCATCGGAGCGATCGTGGGCTCATTCGACGCCCTCGTGGCGCATGTGCCCTGGACGCTCGTGTATGAAATTGCGCGTGTCGTATTTATTGCGCTCGACGCGGTCGCGCTTTGGCTTATGTATGTGTATACGGAGAAGGCGCTTTCGTACCGCATAAAAATAGATCTTCGCGCGTTGCCGCCGAACATTGCGGAGATTTTGAAACGGGCGGGCGTGAGAGAAAAGTACGCATCGCAATGGGACGAGGTGAAGAAGACGGCGAACGCGAACCCGCCCGCATCATACCGCGATGCGATCATGAGTGCGGATGCGATCGTTGATAAGCTGCTTCAGGAGGCCGGGTTCGTGGGGCGCGATACCGCAGAACGCTTCGGAAGGCTGAACGCGGCAAGGATGAGCCCCGCAGTGGTGAATGGGCTTTTCAGGGCGCATCGGATGAGGAACACGATAGCGCACGATGCGACATTCGTGCCGTCGGCGCGGGTTGCTGAACAAACGCTTAATCTTTATGCGCGTTTTTTGGAGGCAACCAAGATCATCACATAGATGAAGCGTCTTTTGCGTTCCTTGCGCAGCATGGTTAAAAAGGGTTCACGCGTGCTGCTGCTTGAGCAGCGCGAAGGGGGCATCATGGCAACCGTGCTTGAGGCGAACGAACGCGCAAAAATGATAAGGGTCCGCACGCAGAGGGAGTTCCGCTCCTTTGATGCATTCACCGCCGCGCAGAAAACGGCCGGAAACTGCGACCGCGCGGTGGTAGCGCTCGACGCGGCCCACGCAGCGACGATAAAGGGTGTGGTACGGGCAACGCGCGAGAATCCAGAAGCGACTATCGGGGCCGAAGAACTTGATGCTCTTCTCTTCCACGCGCTGTGGAATTTTTTGAATCGGTACCGCCCCCTCGCAGCGAAAAAACTCGGCGTGAGCGAGCTTGAGCTTGTAGTCGGGAATATTGCGGTCTGCGGGGTGCGCATTCATGGCCATAAGGTGTTTAACCCACTCGATTTCAAGGGGGGCGAACTTGTTATCGAGTTTCGCGTGACGTTCGTGACGCGTGCGCTCCTCCCCACGCTTGAGCGTCTCTCCGCATCATTTAGCGAGGCGCCGATGGTCATTGAACGCGGGGCGTTGCTCTCTGAAAGCCTTGGCGGGGATAATGTGCTTGTCGACATCGGCGACCACATGGCTGATGTGTACATAACGAAGAGCGGGGAGACGACCCATCTCGGGCGGTGTGCATGGGGGAATGCGTTCGTGACGAGCGCTATCGGACGCTATTTTGGCGTACCGGATGCGATCGTGGGAGATGTGCTGCGGCAGTATGCCAAAAATCAAATATCCGAACGTATGCGCAACGCATTGACCGCCATCGCGCGAAAAGAGGTAGCTGCGATGAAGGACCTCGTCGCGAAGACCGCGAAGCGGGCGATGGGGAAGGAGCGAATACCAGTCCGTACGACCGCGCACGGCCGCGCGCGTTTGCCGAACGACTTCGTTGATGACGGCCGCATACGGATAGCGGTATTCCGTGACCCCGAACCCGTGGAGCAATTCTCATTCCGCGCCGGTTCCCGCATAGCCGAAATAGCCGCAGAAGAGCGCGCAGCGCTCATCACACTGGTATACTATCCTTATATGCATCCGCAGTATGTATTTTTGAACCAGCTGCTCCATCGTCGCGTAAAATGGCTCGTACCGCACGAAGGCTAACCAACTCATGGCACCCGAAGCATCAAAGATATTTTTAGGAAGGACGGACGGCCTTGAAGTGGCCGTAGATAAGATAATCCGCGCGCGGGGGGAGTCCGTAGTGTTGAACGTGCCAAAGGGCTCGGCGTTGGGGAGCGCGGCGAGTAATTTCCAGGTGTTGAAGCGGGAGAGCGCCACCGCAAAGAAAAGGCTTACCGTGGAATCCATCGATGACCGCGTGCTCGAACTTTCGGCGCTCGCACGCATCACCGCATCGAACCCCATTTTCAAAAGCAGGGCGGAGCGACCGACGCTCGACATTGTGCGCCGTGCGCCAAAAGTAAAAAGAGCTTCTTCGGCCCCCGCGGAGAGAGATATCAAGGTGCGGAATTTTGACGAAGCTCCTACGGAAGTGCCGCTTTGCGTCGAGGTGGAGGCGCCGCGCGAGGCGGAAGAAGGGGTGGTGAAGCCGTCGCGTTTCCGCCGCAACGTACTACTTATCGTTATCGTGTTGAGCATCATTTCCGCGGCGTGGGGCGCCTACGTGCGACTCCCGCGAGCGACCATCACGCTTGAGCTCAAAACAAGGAGCGCGCCCATCGACGAAACGCTCGACATAAATAAAAAGTACGGGGAAGTCGCAACGGTGGGCGGCGTGCTTCAGGTACCCGCGGAACTTTTTGTGCAGAAGGGCAACATCGCACTGGATTTTCCGGCGAGCGGAGTGATGAAGGTGAACAATAAGGCCGCGGGAACGATAACCGTGTATAACGCGTACAGCTCCGTGCCGCAGCCGCTTGTGGCGCAAACGAGATTCGAAACGCCGGACGGGAAGATGTTCCGCCTCGATAAGGGCGTGACCATTCCCGGCGCGAAGGTGGTGAACGGGAAAATCGAGCCCTCAATGCTTGATGTGGCGGTTTCCGCAGCGGAGCCGGGCGAGGCGTACAATATCGGCCCCGTTACGAGGTGGACCATTCCCGGTTTCAAGGGGACGCCTCGCTTTGCGGGGTTCTATGGTGAGTCGGCATCAGCGATGACGGGTGGTGTGGTGGGGGAGCGTTCGGTTCCTTCGGACGCCGACCGCGCGGCGGGCGAGAAGAAGGTGGAGGACGCGCTGAACACCTCGCTCCAAAAGATGCTTCTCGTGATGGCGGGCCCCTACAAGGCGCTTCCCGGGAGCACGCATTTTGCGGTTACGAATAAGAACGTACAGCTGGGTGATAAGGACGAAAAGAAGTTCAGCATCTTTATGGAGGGCGAGATACGGGAGATAGTGTTCGACGAATCGACACTGAAGAGCGCGCTTACAGAAGAGGTGTCGGGGGGCGCAAAGGATAGAGAGCGCGTTGCGGACATGGCGCTCCAGTACGGGACTCCGGAATACGATTTCGTGAACGGCGCGATACGAGTGCACGCGACGGGTTCTGTGACGCTCATCGCTGCGGTCGCGACCGATACGTTGCGCGAAAGTCTCGCGGGGGAGGATGAGGCCGCGGCACGCGCCTCGCTTTCCGAACTCCAGGGGCTAAAGAGCGGCACGCTTGAGCTGTGGCCGTTTTGGGTGCACGCGGTGCCAAGTGACCTTGCGCGCATTACCATTAATGTAAAGTAGGGCAGGGGTTGACTTCATATCATATTGTTCATATAATTGAACTCGCTATAAAAACAAGATAGCTAATGGGCCAAGATTCATCGAGCGTTATAAAAAAGGAGGGAGTCGTTCAGGAAGCATTGCCTGGTCTGCTCTTTCGCGTGGCGCTTGAGGGAGGAAAAGAGCCCATTCTCGCGCACCTTGGCGGAAAGCTGAAGCTGCACCGTATCAGGGTCATTCCTGGCGACAAGGTCGTGGTGGAAATGACACCTT
Organism: bacterium; assembly: GCA_021814545.1. Classification (GTDB taxonomy): domain Bacteria; phylum Patescibacteriota; class Minisyncoccia; order UBA6257; family GWB1-50-10; genus CAIKKG01. The sequence goes on along the minus strand of JAKAID010000004.1, from coordinate 22,369 downwards.
ATGACGACAGGAGGGGGCGCATCGTGCGGAGGCTGTAAAAGACTTGTAAAATAAAGGGGAATTGGGTAGTATAGTGCTACTCGGAAAGAGCATTTTTTATCGCCAACGATGGCGAGAGAAATAAGAAAGTATTCTTTCTTGTTTCCGAGCCGAGGAAGGCGAAAAAAAGGTTAGACTTTTTATATTATGAAAGTACGCGCGTCCGTAAAAAAAATCTGCATGAAATGCAAAACCGTCCGTCGCAAGGGGCGCGTCTATGTGATTTGCGAGAACAAAAAGCACAAACAAAGGCAAGGCTAAAAATTCATGAGGATTATTGGTGTAAATATTCCGGATAATAAGAAGGTTACAGTAGCACTCACGTATTTGTACGGCGTGGGCCGCACGCGCGCGGAGCGCATCGTCGCGGAAACGAAGATTGATGCAAAGAAGCTCGCGAAAGAGCTCACCGCCGATGATATTAACAAGATCCAATCCGCTATCGAGAAGAGCTTCAAGATAGAGGGAGAATTGCGCCAGGTTATCAAGCACAACATTGCGCGCATGAAAGAAATTAAGGCGTATCGTGGCATCCGCCATCTGCGCCGTCTGCCGGTAAGGGGCCAGCGCACGAAGACGAACTCCCGTACTATTCGCGGAAACGTGAGGAAGACGGCAGGAAGCGGAAAGCGCAAGGTTGAGCTGAAGTAAACACGAACGAAACAAATGGGAAAGAAAAAAGTTGCAACTGAATCGAACGAGAAAGCCTTGAAAGACCAGGCGGGTATTGAGAACGCGGTTGCGGAAGTAAAGCAATCAGGTAAGCTCCGCGTGGAGAAAGGCAAGGTGTTCATTCAGGCATCTTTGAACAACACCATCATGACGGTCACCGATGAGAAGGGGAACACGGTTGCGTGGCTCTCGGCGGGCTCGCTCGGATTTTCGGGCCCCAAGAAGGCAACGCCATTTGCCGGCTCAAAGGTTGCGGAAGCCATTGCGGAAAAGGTGAAGAAGTCCGGCCCGATAAAAATCGACGTCTTGGTGCGGGGCATCGGCAAAGGCCGCGATTCTGCGGTCCGTTCACTCGCCGCGAAAGGATTCGAGATACTTTCCATAAAAGATGTCACTCCAGTTCCGCACAACGGCCCGAAGCCGCGCAAGGTAAGGAGGATATAATTTCAAGAACATGCGAAGGATCAAAGAGAAAAAAGAGAGGTCGCTTGGCGTAAAGCTTTTCCTTAAAGCGGATCGTTGTAGTTCGCCGAAATGCGTGACGGTGCGCCGCCCGCAGCGTCCGGGCCAGCACGGAGGGAAGCGCCAGAAGAACATTTCTGATTTTGGTCGCCAGCTCCAAGAGAAGCAGAAAATCATGTTCTTTTTCGGTCTGAATGACCGCCAGATGCGCCGCCTCTTCGACGGTCCGAAGGAGTCCGTCGCGCGCGAACTTCGCGAGAGGCTTGATTTCGTGACCTATCTCCTCGGCTTTGCAAAATCGCCGCGCGTGGCGCGCCAGATGGTGTCGCATGGCCACATCCGCGTGAATGGCAGGAAGACCACCATCCCTTCGTTCCGCGTACGCGTGGGCGACAAGATAGAAATTCGTCCAGAGTCGCGCGATTCGAAGCTGTTCGAGGGTATCCAGGATCGTCTGAAGACGCTCGAAATCCCGAAATGGCTTAAGCTTGATGCAGAAAAGCTTGAGGGCGAGTGCGTAGCGGCATCGAACGCGGAGGAAGAGCGGTTCCCATTCGATATTAATTTGGTCGGCCAATTTTATTCGCGCTAATACTATACAATTAACTATATGAAATACGCGCATCTTAGCGAATCGGTCGTAGGGAAGAAGATTTCGGAGAAGGACAATGTCGGCGTGTTCCACGTCGAGGGATTGTACACCGGTTACGGCGTGACCCTTGGTAACGCGCTTCGCCGCGTACTCCTTTCCTCGCTTCCGGGCGGCGCCATCACGCAAATCAAGGTGAAGGGCGCTGACCATGAGTTCTCGGCATTGCCGGGCATGGTGGAGGATATCGTGGAGTTCATTCTCAATTTGAAGAAGGTGCGTTTTCACTTCCTCGCGGATGAGCCGCAGGTGCTCTCGCTTCACGTGAAGGGGGAGAAGGAGGTGACCGCGGGCGACATTCAGTCGACCACGTTCGTGAAGGTTATTAATGAGGACCTTCACCTCGCGACACTCTCGAAAAAGACCGCGGACCTTGATATGGAAATCACGGTAGAGAAGGGTCTTGGATATGTGCCGAGCGAGGCGCGCAAGCTCGAGCGGCTCCCGGTGGGGACCATCGTGCTCGACGCCATCTTCTCGCCGGTGGTGCGCGTGGCGTTCTCGGTGGAGAATATGCGCGTGGGCGACAGGACCGACTACAACCGCCTCATCGTTGAGGTGGAAACGGACGGCTCCATTACCCCCTCGGAGGCATTCCACAAGTCAGTGAATATTTTGAAAGATCATTTCGAGAAGCTTGCAGCGATCGAGGTGGAGAAGACGGTCATCGAAGCACCGAAAGAAAAGAAAGCGAAGAAGAAATAATATGCGGCACGCAAAAAAAGGACGAAAATTTGGACGCGAGCGCGGTCAGCGTAAGGCCTTCATAAAGGGTCTCGCGCAAAATCTTGTACAGCACGAGAAGATTGTGACGACCGAGGCGCGCGCAAAGGAGCTCCGCGGTTTCGTGGAGAGGCTTATTACCCATGGAAAGAAGCAGAATGTGACCGGTTTGAGGCACCTTATGCGCTACTTGCCAAAGGCGACCGCATATAAGCTCTATCATGATATCGCGCCGCGATATGCGGACCGGAAAGGCGGCTACACGCGCGTCATAAAGATCGCGAAGCCGCGGGTGCACGACGCATCGAAGATGGCGAGGATAGAATTTGTATAACTATGGAGTACGTAATTGACGCAAAAAATAAAAAGCTGGGAAGGGTCGCCTCGGAGATTGCGGTCATCTTGCAGGGCAAGAAGAGCGCGAAGTACGAGCCTCGTTTCGAGGGTACGGACACGGTAACAGTGAAGAACATCAAAGGGCTTGAACTTACCGGCAAGAAAGCTGAGCAGAAGGTCTACTACAAGCATACCGGTCCGCTCGGGCACTTGAAGGAGAGGAAGTTCGAGAACGTGTTCGAGAAGAATCCTGCGTTCGTCCTTCGGCATGCGGTACGCCTCATGCTTCCGAAGAATAGGTTGCAGGCGAAGCGGATGAGGAGGTTGAAGATCAGCGATTAACCATGGCGACGAAAACGACAAAAACAGCAAAAGCAACGAGGGGTGGACGCTACTTCGAGGCGGTGGGCCGCAGGAAGACGGCGGTTGCCCGCGTCCGCGTGCACGCCGGAAAGACCGGTAGCAGCGTTGTTATAAACGACAAGGATTTTACGAAGTACTTCCCCGTGGAGAAGCATCGCCGCACGGTGCTCGCCCCGTTCGAGACACTCTCGATCAAAGATTATGATGTTTCCGCGAAGGCGCTTGGCGGCGGCGTAGGCACTCAGGCTGAGGCTATCCGTCTTGGTATCTCGCGCGCACTCGTGCTTATTAACCCCATCTGGCGTGGGAGGTTGAAGACACTCGGGTTCTTGAAGCGCGACCCGCGTATGGTGGAGCGCAAGAAGCCGGGTATGCGCAAAGCGCGCCGACCCCAGCAATGGAGGAAACGTTAGACTTTCGGAAAAACTCCTGCCCAAAGGCAGGAGTTTTTATTACGGCCTCACCGGTCCCCAGCTTAGCGTGCCGTTCGTGCGGAGGAGATAGAGGTGGTCGCCCGCGAGTGCAAAGTCGCGTGCGTTGCGGGCAAGTACCGCGATGTTGCGGGGCGGACGCACGTCGAATTCTTCAACGAGGAGCTTGCTATCTGCGCGGATAAAGAAATAGTTGGGCGCGAAAGGAACCCACGCAAAGGTAGCGGCCTCCTCGCCATTTTCTAATATGAACGTATCGATATCGCCCGCATGGCGTACCACATTCTCTTCGTTGTCGACGAGGTAGAGCACGCTCATGGTGTTGTTCGCATCGATAAAAATCGCGCGCGTATCATCGGGGGAGAAAGAAGAGAAGACGACATTCGTACCTACCTTTTTGAGCGTTTGGAGAGAGCGGTCAAAAAGGTAGAGGTCATGCGCCTCGTCTTCGATAAGAAGCCGCTTCCCACCTGCGTCTGATACAATGTGCCGCGCAAAGCCGAGGTGGGCAGGATATTTCGTGATGGTGTGCACAAGAAGATTTTCGGCGATAAGCGCCCCCTTGCCGTCGATCGTGAGGACCTCATCGTCATCGGCAGTGAACGCGGTAAGCTTGTCGGCTTTGATAAGTATTTCAAGCTCGTCTTTCTTCATATCGTACTGATAGACCGAAGTGTTGCTCATAATGAGGAGCTTTGCGGGGCTAAAGGGGTGGATACGGATATCGCGCATAGGCTGCACGGATGTGGTACGAAGGAGGAGCCGTTGAAGGGCGGCGAATCGCTCGCTGATAGGTATCGCGGTCCCAGGGGTCGCAAGGTCAATAGCGTAGTAGCGGTCTGCACTCTTCGTGACGATGGTGTTCGAGTCAGGCATTGAGGCGAAAACAGTGCTGCCGCGGAGTGCCACGCTTTGGAAACTTAATGCGGAGGAGGTGCCGTTCGTAACTACGCCGCCACTTGTAAGGCGGAAGAAGGAAATATTGGTGGAACTGCCTTCAGTGGATATGCGTTCAGGCCAGAGAACGATATCGGAGCCGAAGGCGACCTTGCCCGGTTCGACGACGAGTTTTTTGCGCCAGGGTGAGTAGTTGTTGAGCGTGAGTGAAACATCGTACGTGTCAGGGGCGAGACCGGGAATATAAATATCATGGCTCAAATAACCCGCGCTCGCCGGATAGGGCTCATCGTTTATTGCGAGCGTCGCCTCGCGCGGCAGGAATTTCACGTAGAGAGAACCCGCTTTTGCAAGCCGCCAATGTTTGAGGTCTATTACAAATCCGAGCATCTTCACGATGAGGTAGGGGGCAAGGACGAGAAAGAGCGCGGCGAACGCGACCTTCACGAACGAGCGAGTGTGCGGTTTGAGTGCCATATTCCTTATTAGGTATACCTCACCTACGCGTTTTCGCAAGAAGTTTGCATTTCTCGCGGGGGGTATAGTAAAGTGAATGCACAATTATGTTTACGCGGAAGATTGGCATTGACCTTGGAACGACGAATACGCTCGTATTTTTGCCCGAAAAAGGAATCGTGATAAACGAGCCGACGGTCGTGGCGCTCCGAAAGCCGGACAATTCCGTGCTCGCGGTGGGGCTCGACGCGAAAGAAATGGTAGGGCGCACGCCCGACGACATTGTGACCTATCGGCCACTGAAGGACGGCGTTATCGCCGAGTACTACATTACGCAGGCGATGTTGAAGTATTTTATCTCGAAGAGCATCGGCGCCTTTAACGTGGTGCGCCCCGAAGTGGTCATCTCGGTTCCCGCCGGTATTACCTCGACCGAGCATCGCGCGGTGATGAACGCCGCGAAAGAGGCGGGCGCAAAAGAAGTATACCTTGTAAAAGAGCCGCTCCTCGCGTCGCTTGGTGCGGGTATTCCTATTCATTCCGCGGAAGGCAACATGATCGTGAATATCGGTGGCGGTACCACCGAGGTGGCGGTCATTTCGCTCGGCGGCATCGTCACCTGGGCGAGTCTTCGCGTTGCAGGGAACCGCTTCGATAATGCGATAAGCGAGTACATCAAAAAGAAATATGGCCTTGCGATAGGCGAGAACACCGCAGAGAACATTAAGATTACCATTGGTACGGCGATGCAGAACCGCAACAAGATGGAGATGAAGATACGCGGGCGCGACCTTCATACCGGTCTCCCGAAGGATATGGTCATCAATTCGAACGAGGTCGCCGAAGCGTTGAATGGGCACCTTGTCGATATCATGAATTCGGTCCAGTCCGTCTTTAATGTGACTCCGCCCGAACTTGCCGCAGACATCATGGAAAAGGGTATTATTCTCTCAGGCGGCAGCTCACAGCTCCGCGACCTTGAGGAATTCATCAAGCGCTCGCTTGGCGTGTCGGCCTATGTGGCAGAGGAGCCCATCCTTTGCGTGGCAAAGGGAACTTCGACCATCTTGAGCCACCTCGACGTCTACAAGCGCACGCTCTTGAGGCGCTAATTTTCATATATGGTATCCGGCCACGAGCAATTGCGGTCGACATTTGAAACACTCATAGCAAAGGAGGAACTCGGTCACGCCTATCTTTTTGACGGTGATCGCGAGATAGGTAAGGCATTATTTGCGGAACACCTTGCTGCGCGCATTGAGCGGGGCATTTTCGAGGTTTCCGCGGAGCCGCTCCTTGACCGGATGCGGGTCTCGCCGAATGAAAGAGGCAATTTGGGCATTGACGAGGTGCGCGCGCTGAAGCATTTTTTGTGGCAAACGCCGGTGCGTTCCTCGCGCCGCGTCGCGATAATAGATGGCGCAGAGGCATTGACGCCGGAGGCACAGGGCGCGCTCTTGAAGATAGTTGAGGAGCCTCCCGCGCACGGGCTTCTCGTGCTCGTGACGTACGACAGTCAGGCGCTCACTGCGCCCCTCCTCTCGCGCCTCACGAAAATATATTTTCCGCGCATGTCTTCTTGTGCGCTTGCGGCATTTCTGGTGAAAGAGAAAAAATGTTCGTCCGCGGAGGCGGCACGCATCGCCTCGCGCGCGTATGGCAGGGTAGGGAGGGCACTCGCGCTTCTCGCGGACGAACCGCCGGTCGCGGATGAAGTAGGCGCACAGCTTGAAGCACGCATCGTGGCGCTCCGCGAACGCGACCTCGTGAAGAACAGCGCGACACTACGCTGGCTTCTTGAGCGCGCGCTCCTTGTAGCGCAGTTCAATGTGAATGCGCCGCTCCAGAAGAAAGCGGTTGAATATAAAGGAAGCCGCCCATATAATGAACACACCTATGGCAAATCCGGTTGAAGACTTCAAAAAAGGCATCGCATTCGTGCTGCAGGAGTGCAAGCGCGAGCTGGGCGGCGTGCGCGCGAATCGGCCCTCATCGGCCCTCATCGAAGACATCAAAGTGGGTTATTACGGTGAGATGACGCCGCTCAAACACCTGGGCTCTGTTACGGTGACCCCGCCGCGCGAATTGACCGTGCAGTTATGGGATGCGGGAGCGGTGGCGCCCGCGGCAAAGGCGATCGAGTCCTCGACACTTGGCCTTACTGCGAACGTTGAGGGGAATGCCATTCGCATTTTTCTTCCGGAGTTGAGCGCGGAGCGCCGCGAAGAGCTTGTAAGACACGTGAAGAAGCTCGCGGAGCAGTACCGCATCCAGGTGCGCCAGCACCGCGAAGCGGCGAACAAAGGTATCGAGTCGCAGCTCGCGGCAAGCGAGATAGGCGAGGACCAGAAGTTCCGTTCACGCGATGAGGTGCAGAAGGTCACGGACCAGGCAAATAAAGATATCGAACATACGCTTGCCGCAAAGATAAAAGAAATAGAAAGCTAATCCATATGACCGTTTTTGTCGTTATTATAAGCCTTGCCGTGCTCATTCTCGCGCATGAGATAGGGCACTTCGCGGCGGCGAAATTCTTCAACGTGCGCGTCGAGGAATTTGGGTTCGGCTACCCACCGAGGCTTTTGAGTAGGAAAATCGGAGAGACGACGTATAGTCTGAACCTTTTGCCGCTCGGCGGTTTCGTGCATATCGCAGGAGAGGACGAGGAGGCGGAAAGGGGGGCTGCGGTGGAGAAAGGAGAGACGCATGTTACGGATGTCTCGCGGAGTTTCGGAAAGCAGGCGGTGTGGAAGCGCGTGGTTATTTTAAGCGCAGGAGTTGTAATGAACGTGCTTGCGGGCTGGCTCGTGTTCTCCGCGGTCTTTATGGTGGGGAGCCCCTCACACCTCATTATTTCCGAGGTGGCGCCTAATTCTCCCGCATCGGTCGCGGGCGTGCGCACGAACGACATTATCGCCGGTGCAGAAATAGGGGGGGCGGTGTTCTCTGAACCTATCGCGAACGAGGCGTTTGTTACGGCAGTAAAGAAAGCAGCGGGTACGGTAATTACGCTCGACCTTATGCGGGGAGACACACCGCTCACGCTCCAGGTCACCTCGCGCAAGAATCCGCCCGCGGGACAGGGTGCGATGGGTATTTCGCTCGACGAGATAGGCATTCCGAAGGTGTCGTTCTTTGCGGCCGTCGGCAAAGGGTTCGTGGCTTCAATGGAAGTATTCTGGGATACGGCGCAGGGGTTCTACACGGTTATCAAAGGGCTTATGAATACGCCCTCGGATGCGCTCCGCGGCGTTGCGGGGCCGGTGGGGATTTTCAGCATCGCGGCGCAAACGGGGAAGCTCGGGTTCGTCTACCTTTTCCAGCTTGTCGCGCTCATTTCTTTGAACCTCGCGGTGCTCAATTTCATTCCATTTCCTGCGCTCGATGGCGGCCGCATCCTCTTCATCCTTATCGAGAAGCTTAAAGGTTCGCCGGTGCCGCTTCGTGTTCAGCAAATCGTGAATGCGGTAGGGTTCGCGGCGCTCATGGTCCTTATGATAATCGTGACCGCGCACGATATCGGTAAGATAATCCACTAATATGAAACAGTCAGAACTTTTCCTCAAAACGCAAAAAGAATTCCCCAAAGACGAGGTTGCCTATAACGCAAAGGCGCTTACCCGCGGCAACTTTATTTACAAGCTCATGGCGGGCGTGCATGCGTATCTACCGCTCGGTTTTCGCGTGCGTACAAAGGTGGAGCGCATCATCCGCGAGGAAATGAATGCCTTGGGAAGCGCCGAGGTATTGATGCCGGCACTCCACCCCAAAGCTTCTTGGGAGCGCACCGGCCGCTGGGAAGGGTTGAAGAAAATCATGTATCGCCTGAAGGATGAGGCGGGGCACGAGTTTGGACTTGGGCCCACGCACGAGGAAATCGTGGCGGAACTTGCGCGTTTCGAAATATTCTCGTACGAAGACCTTCCCAAGTCGGTATATCAGATACAGACGAAGTTCAGGAACGAGCCCCGCGCGAAGTCGGGGTTGCTCCGCGGTCGCGAGTTTTCGATGAAAGACCTCTATAGTTTTCACACGGACGAGGATTCGCTCGCGGAGTTCTATGAGCGTGCAAAGGAAGCATATAAGAAAGTGTTCGCGCGCATGGGACTCACCGCATATGTGACCGAGGCGTCAGGCGGTGACTTTTCAAAACAGTTCTCTCACGAGTTCATGGTGGAAACGGAAGCGGGCGAGGACGAGGTGATGCTCTGCCGCGCATGTCAGTTCGCGCAGAACCGCGAGATAACTGCGGCGAAGGCGGGCGACAAATGCCCCTCATGCACGAAGGGGAAGCTCGAGAGCGTAACGTGCGTCGAGGTGGGCAATATCTTCAAGCTCGGCACGAAGTTCTCATCGCCCGTGAAGCTTCATTACAAGGACAATAAGGGCGAGGAACATCCGGTGGTTATGGGTTCGTACGGCATCGGCGTTGATAGGCTTGTGGGCACCATCGTTGAGGTTTCGCACGACGACAAGGGCATTATCTGGCCGGAGAGCGTGGCACCTTTTGCGGTACACCTCCTGGCGCTGGGCGCCATGACGCCGGATTTGAAAAAAACCGCGGAAGCGCTCTATACTACCCTGGAAGCAAAAGGGATAGAGGTGCTCTACGACGACCGCGAGGGACTTTCGGCAGGGGAGAAGTTCAACGATGCCGACCTCATCGGCATTCCCTTACGGGTGGTCGTGAGCGGGAAGACGATGGAGCAGGGAAAGTTCGAGCTGAAGCGGAGGAATGAGAAAGAAGCGCGTATGATGACGGAGAAGGAGCTTGTCGCGTATCTCGCAAAATAGCATTTATGATATTCAAGAAAATCATCGGTATCGACTTGGGCACGGACACGACGCAGATCTATCTGAAGGGCGCGGGTGTGGTAGTGAACGAGCCGACCATCGTTGCGTTCAACAATCGCACCGACCGCGTGGTCGCCGTGGGAAGCGAGGCGAAGAAAATGCTCTCGCGCACACCGGCGCACATCACCGCAATTCGCCCCATCAACAACGGCGTTATCGCCGACTTCGATATGGTGAAGGAAATGCTCCAGAGCTTCCTGAAGAATGAGAAGATTCCGTGGTCCTGGGTCACCACGACCGTGGTAAGTGTGCCGACAAACCTTACCGAGGTGGAGCGGAAGTCAGTAGAGGACCTTTTGAAGGAAACGGGCGCGAACTCCGTTCATCTTATCGAACAGCCGCTCGCGGCGGCGTTCGGGAGCCATCTCGATATCAACATGCCTTCGGCGTTCCTTATCGTAGACATCGGTGCGGGTACGACCGACATGGCCATTATCTCCATGAACGGGATAGTGGTATCGAAGCGCTTAAAAATCGCGGGCGACTTGCTGAATAACGAAATAATTAAAGGCGTGCGCGAAGAACTGCGCCTCCACATCGGTGAGCCGACCGCTGAGGAAATAAAGATAGCGGTGGGTTCCGCGATACCTACTGGCGAGAAGCTTGAGCTTGTGGTCCGGGGCAGGGACGTGGGTAACGGCCTGCCGCGTGAGATAGCGGTCCGTGACACGCAGGTGCGCATGTGGCTCGTGCGCCCCTTAAAGCTCGTTGTTGAGGCACTAAAGGATCTTATTGAGTCGGCCCCCCCCGAACTCGTGGGCGATATTTACAAGAACGGCATGTTCTTCTGCGGAGGAGGAAGTCTGCTGCGCGGCATCGGTCCGGTCGCCGAGAAGGAGATAGGGGTGAGCGTGCAGATCGTGGAGGATCCGCTGACCTGTGTTGCGCGCGGTACGGGGTTGGTGTGCGAGAAATTCGATGAACATAAGCACCTTCTGAACAATTTTTCTCGCCTGAAACTTGAAGGATAACGAATTCCGTTCATGAAGACATTCAAAGGATTTTTGACGACCGCAACGATTCTGTGCATTGTTGCGGCCTTGTTCTTCTACCGCGAGGCGGCAACGAACGCACTCTGGGGTGCGCGCGGCATGCTCGAGGGTGTTTTAGGGTCTGGATATAATTTTAAATCGTGGAATGCATTAAAGACCGAGAATGAATCATTGCGGGCGCAGCTCGAGGGCCAGCAATTTGCGCGGGCAGCCGCTGCCGACACGCTGCTCGAGGCACAGGTTTATTCGCACTATCCCTTCAACGACAAGAATGCGCTCATGATAGATAAGGGGGCGGGGGATGGTGTGAAGGTGGGGATGCCGGTGCTCGCTGCGCGCGGCGTATTGCTCGGCAGGGTGTCCGCAGTAAAAGAACGCGTAAGCGAGGTTATTACCATTTTTGACCCTGCGTGGAAATCAAGTGCGGTGGTGGGCGACGGAGTAAAGGCGGTGCTCCAGGGCGCGAACGACCCGCGGCTTGAGCTCATTCCCAAGGCCTCGGCCATCAAGGAGGGGGACGACATCAGAAATATTTCTCCCGAGTATCCGATGGGTCTTCACGTGGGCGTGGTAGGTTCCGCGCATCTTGATGAAAAAAAAGTGTGGCAGGTGGCGGACATAACGATCGCGTATAACGTCGAGGACCTCGCCTCGGTATACGTGGTCACGAACTTCCCCTAATCCCATGCGTTTTTTTGCGCGTATTTTACCCTCTGCTCTCGCGGTGCTCTTAGCGCTATTTTTTGAGCAAAGCGGTGCGTTGAATGTGCGCGGCGTTGTTCCGAATTTATTGCTTATTGCATTCACTGTGCTGGTGTGCAGGAAGATGGCATGGAGGGAGCTCGGTGCGCTTCTTGCGGCATTCATCGCGGCCTCTGTATTCGTGAGCCCATTCTGGTGGCCCGAGCTTGGTATTATTGCCGGCCTCGTGCTGGCGATGCAGGTTATAAGGCCGCGTCTTACGGGTAACGCGAACGCGGACTTTTTCATTCTTCTCCCTGGCGCGCTTGCAGCGTTCTATGGGATACTCTGGCTTTCCCGGTCCTCGCCCTTCTCATTCTTCGCGGTGACGGGGGAACTGGTGTACACCATGCTTTTAGGTGGGGTAATATGGATAGTACGCACGTGGTATGGGGAAAAGGCCTATTCAATTTGAGGACATTTTAAGCGACCGGGGTGTCGAAGAACATCTTCGGGAAGTTCCCATTCCGCAAAGTTCCTTTCTTGGGCTTTTTGTGGTCGCGGGAATCATGGTGGTGGCGGCGGGCCTGCAGCTCATCAATTTGAACGTAGTGAAGCACGCGCTGTACGCAGAGCGCGCGCTCGATAACGTGAGCGATGCGAAAGTGAAGATGGCGCCGCGGGGCATCATTGAGGACCGCTTCGGGAAGCCGCTCGTGGAGAATGCGCCATCGTTCAATGTATATCTTTACCCGCGTCTTTTGCCCAAAGACTCCGAAGCGCGCGATGCCGCACTTACTCGAGTGGGCGCCATTTTGAAGATGGATGAGGGCGAACTCTGGAAAAAGATAGAGGAGCGGGACTGGAACGTGTCCGACCGCATCCTTCTGACGAATGAGGTGACCCAAGACGAGCTTGTGGCACTCGCGGCGGCTCCTGACCTTGGCGTGCGTATTGAGGAGGGGTTCAAGCGGGTCCATGAGGTGCCGCTCGTATTTTCGCAGGTCATTGGGTACACCGGGCTCGTGGGCAAAGATGACCTTGCTGCCGACAACACACTCGTGATGGACGATGAGATGGGGCGCGGCGGGCTTGAAGCCTACTATGATGAGTATCTGCGTGGCGTGAACGGCAAAGAGGTCGCATTCAAGAATGCAAAAGGGGAGATAAAGAGCGAGCGCGTCGAGCGCGAGCCGACGGCGGGCGACAATATAACAACGTTCATCGACAAGGATTTCCAACAGTATTTTTATGACCGGCTTGCGGAGCATTTGAAGTCGCTCGGGAGGGACGTGGGTGTGGGGCTTGCGTTCAACCCGAAGAACGGCGAGGTGCTTGCGCTCGTTTCCGTACCCGGGTTCGATACGCAGCACATCGGGAATGCGATAGTCGATGCGCGCCGGCCGCTCTTCAACCGCGCAGTAAGCGGCGTGTATAACCCTGGCTCGACCATCAAGCCGCTCGTGAGCATTGCGGCGCTAACCGAAGGCATTATTGACCCCCTAAAGCAAATTCTCTCTATCGGTTATATCGAGCTGCCGAACCCCTATAATCCTGATAAACCAAGCCGCTTTGTGGACTGGCGTCCGCAAGGCTGGGTGGATATTCACGCGGCACTCGCGCGCTCAAGTAACGTTTATTTCTACGAAGTGGGCGGCGGGTATAAAGACCAGAAGGGGCTTGGCATCGAGGAGCTCAAAAAATGGTGGGAGACGTTCGGACTCGACCAAAAGACCGGCATAGACCTTCCTGGCGAAAAGACCGGATTCCTGCCCGACCCCGAATGGAAGGAGAAAAAAACGGGCCAGCCATGGCGCATTGGCGATACGTACAACGTTTCGATAGGCCAGGGAGATTTTTCGGTCACGCCGGTGGAGCTCTTAAACTACATAAGCGCGGTCGCGAACGGCGGCACGTTTTACAAGCCCCGCATTGCGGATACGGTGACGGATGCGGCAGGGAAGGAAGTGTGGAAGAGCGCGCCGACCGCACTCTTCGACCTGAAGGATAAGATTGCGGGCGCCATCCCCGATGTGCACGAGGGCATGCGCGATGCGGTCACGAAGTCCTACGGGACCGCCTTCCTCTTGCATACGCTCCCGTTCGAAGCGGCCGCAAAAACGGGCACGGCGCAGATCGAAAATAATACGAAAACGAACGCATTCTTCGTCGGCTTCGCGCCCTACAAAGACCCTGATATCGCCATTCTCATTCTTATCGAGAATTCGAGGGAGGGGAGCTCAAATACGGTCCCGGTAGCCAAAGACGTACTGCTGTGGTACTATGAGAACCGCCTGAAGGACAAGGCAAATAATAATCAATAGATCGCTGCCCCCTTGGTTGGGGGCATCGGTTATACTAAATCTATGGCAGCAGTTATTAAAAAGAACTATCTCACGAAGGAGCGCTACGATGCGATCGTAGAGGAACTCGCAAAATTGAAGTCAGAGGGGCGCAAAGTGGTCGCGGAACGCCTCCGCCACGCGAAGGACTTGGGCGATCTCTCAGAGAACGCGGAGTACCAGGAAGCACGCGAGGACCAGACGCGTCTTGAGGTGCACATCGAGGAACTCGAGGAATTGCTGCGCAATTCTTCCATCATCAAGCTTGAGAGCGGCGGCGTGACCGTCCGCATCGGTACGCGGGTGAAACTGAAGAAAGAGGGCAAACTAATCCAGTACACCGTGGTCGGTTCGAACGAGGCAAAACCGCTCGAGGGCCTCATCTCGAACGAATCTCCTATTGGCCAGGCAATTCTCGGGAAAAAGGTGGGCGACAAGGTAAAAGTGAAAGCACCGAGCGGTCTTGTGGAGTACGAAGTGGTGGAAATCGGATAAAAGGCCATACACGCGTATGTTGGACGAGATCATCGAAGAACGCCGAAAAAAACTCGAGGAGTATAAGAAGACGGGGGACCCTTACCCCGCGAAGGTGCGGCGAGACATGGGCCTTGTCGAACTTGGCGCTCGTTTTGATGAGCTGCTCACGGCAGGGAACGCGGTGTGCGTTGCGGGCCGCGTGTCCGCATGGCGCGATCAGGGGAAGATCGTGTTTTTGGATATTAAAGATGAGTCGGGGAAATTCCAGGTGGTATTGAACGATGCTGAGTGCAAGGACCTTGCGCGCGCGCAGGCAACGACCGATATCGGCGATTTCGTGGAGGCATGCGGTACGCTTTTCAAGACGAAGCGGGGTGAGCCGAGCGTCCTTGCGCGCGAGTTCCGCATCGTCGCGAAGAGCATGCGCCCCATTCCTTCGGAGTGGTACGGCATTGAGGACGCCGAGCTTAAATTAAGAAAGCGCTATCTCGATCTTTTGCTGAATCCTGAGGTGCGCGACCTTTTCGTAAAGAAAAATATATTCTGGAGCACGGTCCGCAATGCGCTCGTGAGCCACGGTTTCCGCGAGGTGGATACGCCGGTCTTAGAACCGGTTCCCGGCGGCGCCGATGCGGAGCCGTTCATTACGCACCACAATGCGCTTGATACCGACTATTATTTGCGCATCTCGCTCGAGCTGCCATTGAAGCGGCTTCTCGTGGGTGGTTTTGAAAAAGTGTTCGAGATAGGCCGCATTTTCAGGAACGAGGGCATCGACCGTGAACATTTGCAGGACTACACCCAGATGGAATGCTATTGGGCATACGCTGATTACCACGATATGATGGGGTTCGTTGAGAAGATGTACAAAAACATCATCCGGAACATTTTTGGAAAACTCGAAACGACCCACGGGGGAGTAACGCTTGATTGGAGCGGCCCCTGGAAAACCGTTGACTATTACGACGCGTTCAAAAAAGAGACGGGGCTCGACCTTACGAACACGACGCGCGATGAGCTCGCGAAGTACGCGAACGCGCTGAAGCTCGAGGTAGAGAAAGGGCTCGGGCGCGGGAGGCTCATCGACCTCATCTACAAGAAAACGGTGCGGCCGAAACTCCAGCAGCCCTGCTTTTTGGTAGACCCGCCCGTCGACATCGAGCCGCTCGCGAAGCGGACAGAGCGCGACCCAAATCGCGTGGCGCGGTTCCAGGTGGTTGCGGCGGGCACTGAGCTTGGCAAGGGCTTCTCGGAGCTCAATGATCCGCGGGACCAGCGTGCGCGTTTTGAGGAGCAGATGGCGTTGCGCGATGCGGGCGACAAAGAAGCGCAGCGCATCGACGAAGATTTTCTGGAGGCACTCGAGTACGGCATGCCGCCTGCGGCCGGGTTCGGACTTTCGGAGCGCTTGTTCGCAGTGCTCATGGATAAGCCGGTCCGTGAGGCGGTACTGTTCCCTCTGATGAGGCATGAGAAATAACTACTATGCTTGATATCAATTTCATTCGTGAGCATGCGGACAGAGCGCGCGCGGGGATGGAGAAGAAGAATCAGGACCCGAAGATCGTCGATAAGTTTTTGCGTGCGGACGAAGATTGGCGCGCGAAGACCACTATTTTTGACCAGTTGAAAGCTGAACAGAACGCATTGAGCAAGGAGCTCTCTGCGGGCCAGAGCGAGGACCTTTTGAGCAAGGCACAGCTTTTGAAGAAACGGCTTGCGGACCTCGAGGCGGCGCAGGCCGACCTGAAGGCGAAACGCGATGATGCGCTCTCGCGTATCCCGAATATTCCGTTCGATGATGTGCCGGTAGGTAAAGATGAGAGCGGGAACAAGGTGGTGCGCGAGGTAGGGAAGAAGCCGGAATTTGATTTCGCACCGAAGGATTATCTGACGCTCGGCGAGAATCTCGGACTGATTAATGTGAAAAAGGCGGCCGAGGTGTCCGGGAGCCGGTTCGGCTATCTTCTGCGCGATGCGGCGATGCTCGAGTTCGCGCTGGTGCAGCTCGCGTTCGATACGCTTACCGCGAAGGGGTTTGTGCCCGCGGTGCCGCCGGTGATGATAAAGCCGAAGGTCTATGAGGGTATGGGCCGCCTCGCCGCGGATCAGAAAGACGAGCGCTACTATCTGGAGAAAGACGAAATGTACCTCGTGGGGAGTTCCGAGCATACGATGGGCCCCCTTCATATGAATGAGGTACTCGAAGAAAGCTCGCTACCCCGCCGCTATGTCGCATTTTCGACGTGTTTCCGCAAAGAGGCGGGCTCATACGGCAAAGATACGAAGGGTATCTTGCGCGTGCACCAGTTCGACAAGGTGGAGATGTTTTCATTTGCGAATCCGAAGCACTCGGAAGAAGAACATCGCTTCCTCCTCTCGTGCCAGGAGGAAATGATGCAGAAGCTTGAGCTGCCATACCGCGTGGTGGAGATCTGCACGGGTGATATGGGGTGGACCGATGCGCGGCAGTTCGATGTGGAGACCTGGTTGCCGGGCCAGGGGACCTATCGCGAAACGAACTCGTGTTCGAATACGACCGATTTCCAGTCCCGCGGGGTGAATATTAAGTACAAGGCGACCGATGCCGCGACGGGCGAACAGAAAAAAGAGTTCATCCACATGCTGAACGCCACGGGCTTTGCGATAGGCAGGATGCTCATCGCCATTATTGAGAACTACCAAACAAAAGAGGGGGCCATCCGTGTCCCGAAAGTGCTCCAGGGGTACCTCCACAAGGAGGCGATCGGGAAATAGCAGGAGACACGCCCCGCCACACGGCGGGGTTTTTGTTACAATTGAGTAAATGGGTGATTTCCTTCGCAGAGTCATTTGGTTTGCGGTCCTTTGCGCGGCAATATATGCGGCGTATGTTGCATATATCCGCTGGTGGGATAATGGCACCGTTGCGCGCAAGGGGCAGGAGGTTCAACAATACGTAACGAAAAAGGTAGGGGAGGTAAAGACGCAGGCGGAGGAAAAGACAAAAGAGTATACAAGCGAGGTGGTGGGCGAAGCGAAAAAGACGCTGCTCGATGCAATAAAAGAACAGGTCTCGGGCGCGCTGACCGGTATCGGGAAGGGTATCGTGCATTCCGCAGAGTCGATAATAGGGGTAAGCTCAACGGACGCGCTGCCGCCTATCACCGCTGCCGCGCTCTCGGGTAACGCGAGCGGCACGATGGTGGTACCGGCGGGTGCCGAGTACCTCGCCCCCGCGCCTCCCGCGACGCTCATTTCGCGCGTAGGTGCACCGCTCACCTTCTCCATCAACCGCGGAACGACCTATACGGCGAACTGGGGCGACGGTGCTCGCGATACGGGTGCGGTCGACCAGGAATCGGTGAAGCTGATAAGCCACAGCTGGGCGCGTGAGGGCGATTATCAGACAACGATTTCAGTGAAAGGCAACGGCGTATCGCAGGATTATTTGTTCCCGATACGGATATTCCCTTAATTTCAAAACAATGGCACGGGACTTGCATAGCACGAGGGGTGAATTCGTAGCGCGGCGTCCGCGCGCACAGCGGCGGCGAATGTTTGTTGTTATACTCGTGAGTCTCGCGCTTGCCGCCGCGATAGGGGGTGCCGTCTATCTCGTCTGGTTTTCGAATGTGTTCACCGTGACCGGTATTTCGGTAGAGGGCGCGAGGCTTACTGACAGCGATGAGGTACTCCGCACGCTCGCAAACAAACTCGATACGCGCCCGCTGCTTCCGCGCCTGTTCAAGCGGGAAAATATTTTGTATTGGCCGCATTCGCTCGAGATGCACGGGGAGGAGTTGAATGAGCCCGCCATTGATTCGGTCACTCTTCACACGGACCTTGCAAGGAAGATAGTGAGCATTGTGGTGCACGAGCGTGAATTTGCGGGCGTCTGGTGCGCGGACCGTTGCGTAGGGTTCGACCCGCAGGGCATCGCGTATTTCGATACCCCGGACCTTGAGGGCTCACTCCTATTGAACATCCAGGATGCGAGCACAACGGCACCCGCCCTTGGCACGCGCGTGCTCCCCGGAGCGCAGTTCGACCACATGATGCGCACCGTGGATGCGGTGAGGAGGGCCGGCATCGCCATTACCCGCGTGACGGTAAGGGATGCGGACTTGCGGGAGTGGGCTATTTATCCTGTGCGCGGCGGCCCGCTGCTTTTGAGTTTTGATTTTGTCCCCAATGAGCTCGACAAGGTATTAAAGAACATTGTGGAACACGCAGATTGGAATGCGCTGCAGTACGTCGACCTCCGCGTAGAGAACCGCGTCTATTACAAATGACCCTATGATATGATGAAAAAGATGGAACGTGATAACCGACGGTCAGGGTTCACGCTTATTGAGGTGCTTATCTATGCGGTCATCTTTTCGATAAGCGCGGTGTTTTTGGTGAACATTTTGACCTCGGTTACGCAAACGGAGGTACGGCAGAACTCAATGAACAATGTGACTCAGCAAGTGTCGTTCGTGGCGAACGCCATCCAGCGCCTCGTGCGCCAGTCGAGTCTTATCCAAAATCCTTCGGGGGTCGCGAGTACCACGCTCTCTCTCCGTATGTCCTCCTCGACGCAGGACCAGACGCTCATCTACGTTGACGCATCTTCGACCGCGGTCTACTTGAAAACCATCGACGCATCAGGCACGGCGAGCACCACGGTCGCGTTGACCGACGACACGGTTACCGTGGGTAATTTCTCCGTAACGAAATACGAAGTAGCAGGCGGAACCGCGGTCGTGCAAGTGGACCTTACGCTAAATTACAACACGAACGTAGCGCGCGCGAAGGTGGCGCGTTCGTGGCACGGCGCCATCTCGCGCATCTCGGCGGCGACATTCGACTCGAGTCTCGTGCCTAACGCCGCAGGCACGTTCGACCTCGGCGGTTCAAGCGCCGCCTGGAACAATGGGTTTTTTGCGGGGAATGTGAATATTACGGGCAAGCTCGGTGTGGGCACGACGCCGACAGATCTTACGGCGACAGGAGTAAAAACAAAAGTTGCGGGAGATCTTGGGTTTGCGACATCTTCAAACGGGCTCATATTGGTTTCTCCGGGCGGGGCGTGTTTCCATGTCGGCATCAATAATTCCGGTAACATTACGACTTCGACCGCTACGTGCCCCTAACACTCTCGAAGCGGCGATTTTAGCACTTGACGCCCTTGAGTGCTAATCCTATACTTTTGGATATGAAGGATCGCACACGGGCGATACTTGAATTCGCGGTGAGGGATTTCATCAAGAACGGGAAGCCCATCACTTCGGAATATCTCTACGAACTCCACGATTTCGGCATTAAGCCGGCAATGATTCGATGGGAGTTAAATACCCTCGCCGAGGCGGGATTTTTTTATCAGGAACACCCGTCGGGCGGGCGTTTTCCGTCAGATAAGGCCTACCGGTATTTTGCGGATACCCTACTCGCGCGCGAGGCAGCGGTTGAGGAGAAAGAGCAGAAGTGCGAGCTCTTTGTGAATGATATGAAATCCGTGGTACAGCAGATATCGGAGCAACTGAGGGTGTTGAGCGTCGGATATGACCCGAAAAGGGGTACAATGTACGGCAGCGGGCTTCGCGAACTGCTTGAGCACTTGGAAACAGAAACGAAAGACGAGCTGGTAGGCGTGGTGAAAGATTTTGAACAATTGGAGGAACGTTTGACAAAGAAGCGCGATTGGTGGAAGGAGGGTGAGATGTGGCCCCGCGTGTTCGTGGGCGAGAGTCCCGTAACACACTCTGATCAGCTCTCTGTTATCGCGGCGCGGTACGACGAAGGGGACAGAACGATATTACTGCTCTCGATCGGTCCGAAGCGAATGGATTACCAGCAATCGGTTGAGTTGTTTAAAGGGCTGAAGTCGGGCAAGAAGAAAAAGAAACATAACGAAGAATAATATGGACGAAGAAATAAAAAATACGGAGGGAGTGATCGATGAGTTGGAGAGTTGCAAGAAGGAGCGAGAAGAGTATTTGCAGGGGTGGAAGCGGGCGAAAGCGGACCTTATCAATTTCAAACGAGACGAAGCGGAGCGCACGGAGCGAATGGTGAAAATGGGGAATGAGGCTATCGTGCGCGACGTAGTGGCGGTCTTGGACAGTTTCGACCTCGGTATCACGGCGACGGGCCCGGAGAGTGCGGCAGGAAAGGGCATGATGCTCATCAAAACCCAGCTTGAAGATGCGCTGAAGCGCCACGGACTCCAGTCCATCCGCGCGGAGAAGGGAACGATGTTTGACCCCGCGCGTCACGAAGCGTTGGGAGAAATCGAGTCGGAGCTTCCTGAGGGTGCGATAGTAGAAGTAATCGAGAGGGGGTATGCATTGAATGAGAAGGTAATACGTCCGGTGCGGGTAATCGTGAGCAAGGCAAAAAAATCTAAATAACAACTATGGCAAAAATATTAGGCATCGATCTTGGAACGACGAATTCGGCAATGGCGGTAATGGAGGGCGGCGAACCGAAAATCCTCGAGAACCACGAAGGTAACCGCACCACGCCCTCTATCGTTGCGATGAGCAAGGCGAACGAGCGCCTCATCGGCCTCTTGGCGAAGCGCCAGGCGGTCGTGAACCCGAAGAACACTATTTACTCAGTGAAGCGCCTCATTGGCCGCAAATTCAACGATACGGAAGTGCAGCGCGATCGCACATTGTTTCCGTTCGAAGTGCGGGAGTCCGCGCAGGGCGGCATAGAAGTGAAGATGGGTGAGACATGGCACTCGCCGGAAGTAATCTCTTCGATGATATTGCAGAAACTGAAGGCGGATGCGGAGGCGAAGCTCGGCGAATCTATCGACGAGGCGGTCATCACCGTGCCGGCGTATTTCGATGATAGTCAGCGCCAGGCGACGAAGAACGCGGGAGAAATCGCGGGCTTTAAGGTGCGCCGCATTGTGAACGAGCCGACCGCGGCGGCATTCGCCTACGGCATGAACCGTATGAAGAACGAGAAAATCGCCGTGTATGACTTCGGCGGCGGTACGTTCGATATTTCGGTGCTCGAGATAGGTTTTGATGCCGAAACAAAAGAGCAGACGGTAGAGGTAAAGGCAACGGGCGGCGATACGCACCTTGGCGGCGATGATTTCGATAAGCGCATCATGGACCACCTTATTGCCGAATATAAGAAGGCAGAGGGCGTGGATATTTCAAAAGACCCGCTCGCGGTCCAGCGCCTGAAGGAAGCCGCGGAGCGCGCAAAGCATGAGCTCTCGACCGCAATGGAAACGGAGATAAATTTGCCCTACATTACTTCTGACGCATCAGGTCCGAAGCACTTCGTAATGAAACTCTCGCGTGCAAAGCTTGAGAGTCTCGTGCAGGACATGATCGACCACTCGATTGCGCTCGTAAAAGAAGCGGTGACGGCCGCGGCCCCCAAGGGCGCAGGCTTGAAGATAGGCGACATAAACGAGGTGCTCCTCGTGGGCGGCCAGACGCGCATGCCTGCTATTCAGGAGGCGGTAAAGAAGTTGTTCGGTAAAGAGCCGCACAAGGGCATCAACCCGGACGAAGTGGTAGCAGTCGGTGCCGCGGTGCAGGCGGGTATTTTGCAGGGCGATGTGAAGGACATTCTTCTCCTCGACGTAACGCCGCTCACCTTGAGCATTGAGACGCTTGGCGGCGTGGCGACGCCCATGATTCAGAAGAATACGACGGTACCGACCGCAAAGACGCAGGTTTTCTCGACCGCGGCGGACAACCAGACCTCGGTAGAGGTCCATATTGGCCAGGGTGAGCGCCCGCTCATGGCAGACAACAAGACGCTCGCGCGCTTCATTCTCGACGGTATCCCGCCCTCGCCCCGCGGCGTGCCGCAGGTGGAGGTAACCTTCGATATCGACGCGAACGGCATCTTGAGCGTATCCGCGAAAGATAAGGCATCAGGAAAGTCGCAGACGGTAAAAATCGAGGCATCGACGAGCTTGAACAAAGATGAGATAGAGCGCCTGAAGGCCGAGGCGGCTGCGCACGCGGAAGAGGATAAAAGGAAGCGTGAAACGAT
>JAKAID010000013.1 GCA_021814545.1 bacterium | reverse complement strand
GCGGGGGCACAAGGATTCGAACCCTGATCAACGGTTTTGGAGACCGTCATTCTACCATTGAACTATGCCCCCTCGCTCTTATCTTCCTGTAGTGTAAACAAAAACTCTCGGCTTGGAAAGCCGAGAGTTTGAGAACCGTTCTATTTCTTGGCCTCCTTGTGCACAGTCTGTGCGCGGCACCAATTGCAGAACTTCTTCAATTCGATTTTGCGCTCCACCACCTTCTTATTCTTATGGGCGGTGTAGTTCGAGTGCTTGCATGCAACGCACCTCAACTTCACTAATTTTTCGCTGAACTTTCCTTGTGCCATGGTTTCGATAAATTGTTGGTACTAACCTTACAATACCAGTGAGAAAATGTAAAGAATTACCGAGAAAAACCTGAGCCGATGGCCGGAATTGAACCGGCGACCTACTCCTTACCATGGAGTTGCTCTACCAGCTGAGCTACATCGGCTTGGAATACAGAATACTACAACGCGCCTCCGAATTCAATCAAGGAATGCCTAAATCTCTATCTTGGAGAAGAGGTAGCTCCCCACAACCACGAGTATGCCAGTCGCGGCCGAGAGCACGAGAAGGTCTATATGAAGCCCGAAATGCGAAGCGCCCGCAAGCACGCCGCGCAAGCCGTCGATGCCATACGAAAGCGGATTAAACTTTGCGACAATCGCAATTGCCTCCGGGAGTCCCTGCAACGGGAAAAGCGCACCGCTTAAGAAGAATGTCGGCATTACGACAAAGTTCATAATGAGCTGAAAACCCTGCATATCATCGAGCATTGATGCGATCGCGGTGCCCAGCGCCGTGAAGAGCAAGGCGATGAGAAACATATAAACAAACGCGACCGGGACGAGCGCGATGCTCGCCGGTTTGAAGCCCACAAAAAGCGTGAGTACGAACACTATAATTCCCTGAACGGTCGCAACCGTTGCGCCTCCGAGGGTGCGCCCGATCATAATGTTCAAGCGCGATACGGGCGCTACCATCGTTTCCTTCAAAAATCCGAATTGCTTGTCCCAGATTATCTCAATCCCTGAAAACAGCGCGGTGAAAAGTATGCCCATCGCGATAATCCCCGGCGCTATGAATTGCAGATAGCTTCCCTCGCCCGCCTTTTCAAATATCGGACCGAAACCAAATCCGAGCGCGATAAGGAACAAGAGCGGCTGACCAAGCGAGCCCACAAGGCGCGAACGCGAACGGAAATAGCGTTTCAACTGACGAAGCCAAAGTATGTAGATGGTATTCATGGTATTAACGGCGCCATACGCGGCTGTGCATTCTCATATTATCTGCACTCGTCGCCTCATTATCACGTATGGTTTTTCCGGTAAGCTTCAGAAAGGCGTCTTCAAGCGTGGCCACGCCTGCCTGCGCTTTCAATTCTTCGGGCGTTCCGCGCGCCACGATTACGCCGTGGTCAATCACTGCCACGCGTTGCGCAACGCGCTCGGCTTCCTCCATATAATGCGTGGTAAAAAATATCGTTATGCCTTCCGTTCTATTGAGATTTTGAATGTAGCTCCAAATGTGGTTGCGCGTCTGCGGGTCAAGGCCGAGCGTCGGCTCATCGAGAAAAAGCACCTTGGGGTGGTGGAGGAGGCCCCGCGCGATTTCAAGCCTGCGCTTCATGCCGCCGGAAAAATTTTTTACAAGGTCGTCCTTACGGTCCCAGAGTTCCACAATTTTCATAAGCTCTTCGATACGCGTGCGGCGCGTTATCTTTTGCAAGCCATACAACACACCGTGGAGCTCCATATTCTCCCATGCGGTCAATTCATCATCGAGACTGGGGTCTTGGAAGACGATGCCAAATGAGCGGCGCACTTCATCTTGTCCATCGCTCACGTTAAATCCGTTCACGCGCACCTCGCCGCTCGTTGCGCGCAAAAGGGTGGTCAAAATTTTTATCGTGGTCGACTTCCCCGCGCCGTTCGGGCCAAGAAAGGCGAATATTTCTCCTTTGGCCACCTCGAACGAGACCTTGTTCACTGCAACAAGGTCGTCGAATCTTTTTACCAACTCCTTCACTTCAATAATTTGTTCGTTCATGGAGCCGGAGAGAGGAGTCGAACCTCCAACCTTCGCTTTACAAAAGCGCTGCTCTGCCATTGAGCTACTCCGGCTTGGCTCACACGACAAATGTAACAAATTGGGCACGCGTTCGCAATAAAAACCCGTGGACATGCCACGGGTGTTTCTATAAGACCGCTAATACACGCGTTCGCTCGTTTCTTTCACGGCGAGCTCGGTCACCGTACCGCACTTCAGGCAGGGCACGAAACGCCGCCGTCTCCACGTGTCGCCGTCGGGGCTGTCTTCGGTCTGCAGATACTCCTCGATGACGGGCTGCTCTTCGCGGCAGTTCGAACAGCGCGCCCTGAAGACGTCCTTCAGG
Organism: bacterium; assembly: GCA_021814545.1. Classification (GTDB taxonomy): domain Bacteria; phylum Patescibacteriota; class Minisyncoccia; order UBA6257; family GWB1-50-10; genus CAIKKG01. The sequence continues at coordinate 6,105 of JAKAID010000013.1, read as the reverse complement.
GGCACCACCTTGAACCAGTACGGAACCTCGCTGAAGGGGACCCCATACTGATGCTGCGCATTATACTTCTGCCACTCGGCAAGGGAGGTATGGGCCACCACGCCTTTCGGCAGAAACTCTTTCACCACAATGCGCTTTTCACAGAGCGCATCGAGAAAAAAGTACGAAACGTCGTACTTCCCCGGGTCGGGGTCGCACCACGCATCGGGAAGCCGTTGGAGCACGCGCGCGATAAAAAGCTGCATGTCACACTCCCGCGCAATGCGGTCAATGTACGCCTGCCGCTCCTCTGCCCTTGCTTTGCGCGCCATCACATCGAGCCGCAGCGCTTCAAGACTCTCCGGGAAGCTCATCACTTCCTCCTTACGTTTGGAAAGGTACCACTGACGAGTCTGATACTACCCCCTCTTCTTTATGCTCGCAAGCAATGAGATGATGGCGATGCCGCCCCATACGAACTCAAGCGCGAGCGCGGGCCAGGCGCGCTGCACGTACACGTTCACTCCGAGCGCGGCCGCACCAAGGAGATTCATAAGCTGATACGCTCTGCTATCGCTATCGACTTTTTTAAGCGAATTCAAAAGGTATGCGCCGAAGATAAGCGCAGTTCCCAACCATCCGAATACCGGCGAGAGTAGCTCCATACTATGTGCGCAGGGAAGGATTCGAACCTTCGTAGCCGTTAAGGCGCCAGATTTACAGTCTGGTACAATTGACCGCTCTGTCACCTGCGCATCGCACACCCATTATACCTTCTCCTCCTTTTCTTCGCTCTTTTCCTCCTTCTTCGGCTCGAGCGAAAAACCTTTCTGTCGTTCCGCCTCCTTTTTGAAGCGGTTCAGCTTCTCCGAGACCACGTTGTCGATCATGAGGATGACCACCCTCGTTCTGCGCAATGCCTTCTCCAGAAGCGAGAGGAGCCACTCATCTACTTTTTCCAAATAGCCCACGAGCCAGTGGAACAGTGACTGCTCGCGTGCCTTCGCGATATCAGCATCGCTCACCCGCGGGACTACGCGCCCAAAGAGGTACACGATGAACCCGAGGCTCACCACCATGGTCATTTGGAGAAGGAAAGTAAGCATTGAACGAATTAGATTTCGTAGCGGCAGAACTTTTCCACCTTAATGTTCTCGCCCACTTTTGCGGTCGTGCCCTTGATAAGGTCCACCACGGTGATGGACTCGTTCTTCACGAACGGCTGTGCCAAGAGCGCTTCCACCGTTTCCGGATTCATTGCCGCGATGTGTATCGCGACATCGTGCGCGAGCGCCTGGAACGGCTCCGAGCGAAGCACGAAGTCCGTCTCTGCATGAATTTGCAGAAGCACGCCCACGCGGTTGTTGTGCACGTATGCCTTTAACATACCCGCGCCTGCCGTGCGGCCCGCCTTCTTCTCCGCCTTCACAAGCCCGCGCTCATTGATAAGCGCTATCGCCTTGTCGAAATCACCGTTCGCGTCATCGAGCGCTTTTTTGCACTCCATCACTCCTGCTCCGGTCACTTCGCGCAACTTTACGATATCGTTATTGGCCATGAAATATTTACTTGTTTTTAAATTTACTTCACCGCTGCCTTCCGTGCCGCTGCGAAACCTTCGGTAAGCTTCTCCATTACCCAGGCGATGCTCTGCCTTGTGTGGTCGTTCGCGAAAATGGGCTTCGTCACTTTGCGGGGGTCATCGTTCGTATCGAGGATGGCCACCACAGGGATGCCGAGTTTTACCGCCTCCGCAACCGCCGTGTCATTCGCCTGCGGGTCTACCACAAAGAGGATGGTCGGAAGCTTCGTCATTTTAAGGAGTCCGTCGAACGAGATGGAAAGCTTGTTCACCTCTTCTGCGAACTTCATCTGCTCTTTCTTCGTATACTTGTCGAGTTCACCCTTCTCTTTCTTTGCCTTGAGGTCGACATAGTAGCGCATACGGTCGGTAATCACCTTGAAATTGGTGAGCGTGCCGCCGAGCCAGCGCGTCGTGACGTACGGGAAACCGAACTTTGCCGCGAATGCGAGCATGCTCTCGTGTGCCGGCGCCGTCGAAGCCGCGCAGAGCACGATATCGTCCGCCTTCAGGGTATCCGCCATGAACTTCACCGCATCATCGATGCTTTGCAGCGCCTCCTCAGGATCGAGGTAGTCGATATCGTTGCGCGTCATCGCAACGTACGGCTTCATCTTCGGGTGCGTCTTAGAACGCTTGTGGCCAACAACTACACCCGCCGTGACAAGCTCCGTGACCGTTTCGTTCGTGATTTCCTTTTCTTTGCTCATATTTAGTACGCGTTCTACTATATACTACTTATCGCCGTCTTGTAAACCCCTATGCGCCGCGCGTGGCGCGCCACTCCTCTATTTTCGCGTGATTGCCCGAAAGGAGCACCTCGGGGACTTTCATTTCTTTCTCCTTGCCCTTCTTTGTCTTTCCTTTGAAAGAAACTGGTTTGGTATAAACGGGGTACGAGCCTTTTACCTCCTCGAGTGACTCTGTTTTCCCCAGCACGCCGGGAATTTGCCGGGAGACCGCGTCTATTACCGCGAGTGCGGGCAATTCGCCGCCCGAGAGCACGAAATTACCAAGCGAGAGCTCTTCGTCCGCAAGATAGTCTGCCACGCGTTCATCTACGCCCTCATACCTGCCGCAGATAAGCACGAGGTGGTCATATTTTGCGAGGCGCTGTGCCGCCGCGTTATCGAACACCTTGCCGCGAGTCGAGAAAAGCACCGTGCGCGCCTTTTTGCCCTTCGCCTTCTTCTTCGCCGCCTCGACCGCGCGCCAGATGGGTTCCGCCTTCAACACCATGCCAGGACCGCCACCGAACGGGGGCTCGTCCGTACGGTGGTGCTTGTCTTTTGTATAGTCGCGCAGCTGGATAGCATTCACCTTGATGAGCTTCTTCTCACGAGCGCGTGCGACGATAGACGCGTCGAGGTACGACGCGAGTGATTCTGGGAACAGGGTGATTACGGAAAACAATTTCATTATCAGTAAAAGTATATCACGCAAGAAGCCCCGCCTGGGGCGGGACTTCTTCAAATTCGAATTATTTAGAACGCCTCACCCTCGGCCGCGCGGGGTGCGCGGGTGGAACCTTCCGGCTCCTCTATCTTAAGGTTTACGCGGGCGTTGTTCTTTACGCCGACTATCCTCAAGAGCGTGCGGACGGCCTTAGCGGTCGAACCTTGTCGGCCCACCACCTGGCCCATATCTTCCGCGTTTACGCGAAGCGTGAGCAACACGCCCATTTCGTCCACCTTGCGGTCGATTTTCACGTCCTCGGGGTGGTCAACGATACCCTTCACCAAGTGCTCAAGAAATTCCTGATCGGATGCACTCATGGTTTTCGTTTGTCGTTACGAGTCTTATTGCGACCTTTCAGTTTTTAAACTACCGAAAATAGGTTAGGCCTTTGCCTCCTCCTTCTTCGGCTTAATGTGCAATGCTACTTTCGTTTCTTTCACCGCACCCACGCGCACCAAAAGGTTGTGCACGCTCGGCGTCGGCTGCGCGCCCTTCTTCATCCATGCAAGCGCCTTCTCGCCGTCCAACTTCACCTCGTTCGTGTGCGGGTTGAACCAGCCAAGATCGGCGTTCGCCTCGCCCTGCATTTTGGAACGCTTTTCTTTCACGACGATACGGAAGCTCGCCTGTTTTTTCTTGCCTACCCGTTTAAGCTTTATTGCCAACATGATTGTGTATAGACTACCCGCAATGAGACCCGCTGTCAACCTTTCTTCTGTGTTATTGCGGCGCTGACTCAAGTTTTAGCGAGAGGGTTTTTGAAACCCCATCGTCGCCCATCGTCACGCCGTAGAGAATATCCGCCGCCTCCATCGTTGCGCGGTTGTGGGTCACGATAATGAATTGCGTTTTTTTCGAGAACGCTTTTACAAGGTCGGAGAAGCGCCGCGCATTTTCCTCATCGAGTGGCGCGTCTATTTCGTCAAGCACGAGGAAGGGCGGAGGCGACACCGAAATAAGCGCAAAGAGCGCCGCGAGCGACACCAAGCTCTTCTCGCCGCCCGAGAGCATCTCAAGGCTTCCTATCTTTTTCCTCGGAATAGAAAGCTCTATCTCCACGCCCGCCGAAAGTTCCGAAGGTTTTTCCTGCGCCGCTTCCGCGCTCGCGCTTTCTGCCGACACCTCGCCCTCAACCGCCACTACGTCCTGCACGCGCACCTCGGGTAGCTTCAGCTTCAGTTTTGCATGCCCACCGCCGAACATCAGGGTAAAGTGATTGTTAAATTCGCGGTTAATCGCCGCAAAGGCGCTCTTGAAATCGTCGTGGATTTTTTTATCAAGCTCCTTCACGAGGAGGCGCAAGTCCGCAATAGCGCGTTTCAAGTCCTCAAGTTCTTTTGAGAGGGTTGCGTGGCGCACTTCGGTTTCATTCGCTTCTTTTACGAGGTTCTCGTCTATCTCGCCTATCGCCGCAAGCTCGCCGCGCAGGCGGAACATTTTGCGCTCAAGGTCGCCAAGTTCCACGATGTCGTGGACGTTCGTCATCGTCTTCAATTCCTCCATCGCGCGGCCAAGCGAGCGCCACTCGCGCTCAAGCTCTTCCATGCGCATACGGAGGCGTTCGCGGTCAAAGCGCCGCTGCTGAATGCCCTGGTCCATCGCGCGCAATTCATTCTTTTTCGTTTCCAAAAGCTCTACCTTTGCGCGAAACTCGCGGTTCATCGCCTGCTGGGCCGCCGCGAGCGTTTCTTCTTCTGCGCGGACCGTTTCGATCTGCTTCTCGATTTCCTGAAGCATCCCCTTGAGGCGCGTAATCTCGCCCGTGAGCGGCGCGGTATCCGCCTTCGGCGCGCTCCTCAAGAAACTCGCAATGCGCTCCGCCATCGCCTTCAGCGTGGCGCGGATCTTGTCGAGTTCCGTCCACGCCTCCATTGTTTTTACCTCCGTCTCGATGGTTTCGAGAATGGATTTCATTTCAGCGGCCGACCGCACCACGTTCGTGGGAGCCGATGCCTGGAACTCAAGTTTCGCCTCCGCGCGTGCAAGCGTTTTCTCCATTTCTGCACGTTTCGCAAAAAATTCCGCGAGCGTGACACGCAGCTTCTTTGCGCGCTCCGCGTCTCCCGCGCTCTCGTTCATCCCCTTCAGCTCCTGTTCCGCCGCGAACACTTCTTTTTCTTTCGCCGCACGCACCGTTTCTGATTCGTGGAGCGGACCCTCTATCGCCGCTACATCGCGCTCCAGGGCGCGGAACTGGTGCGAAAAGTACGCGTTCTCAAATGAACGCAAGTCTTTCTCTATCTCCGCACGTTTCTCGAAGCGGTTCTTTTGTTTTTTCAAAAAACGGAGATGGGGCGCAATTTCTTCGAGCATCGCCGTAACCTTCTCCATATTCACCTCGCTTGAAGTAAGCTGGCGCTCCGCCTGTGTTTTCTTGAGGCGATATTCGCGCAATCCTAACACTTCCTCAATCATATGGCGCCTCTCTTCGGGGTTTGAGCGCACAAAAAGGTCGCTCTGACCCTGGCCTATCATGGTGAGCCCGCGTGCGCCAAGTTTCGCGCGCGCAAGTATGGGCTGGAGATCCTTAAGGCGTATCTCCGCGTCCTGCAAAAAGAATTGCGAGGTGCCGGAGCGGTCCACGCGGCGCGTCAACATCACTTCCGGCGCGTCTATCGGAAATAATTTATCCCGGTTATCAAACAGGAGCGAAACTTTCGCAAAACCGACCGCGGCACGCTTCGGCGTGCCTGCAAAAATAAGATTACCGAGCGTATCGCCGCGTAATTGCTTTGCCTCGCGCTCGCCAAGCACCCAGCGGAGCGCGTCTATCACATTTGATTTACCCGAGCCGTTCGGACCCACGATAGCCGCTACGCGGTATGGGAATTCAAAATCAGTTTTTTGCGCGAATGATTTAAAGCCCTGCAATTCCAACCGTTTTAAAAACGTGTTCATGGGTTATTTCTTCGCGCTCTTCAATACCGTAATCGCCTCGAACGCTGCCTTCGACTCCGCCTCCTGCTTCGACGAGCCCTTCGCTTCGGCAAGCTTCTGCTCGCCAATGAATACGCCCACGCGGAACATTTTTGCGTGGTCGGGGCCTTCTTCCGCAAGCACGCGATACACCGGCGTCGTTTTTTGTT
>JAKAID010000003.1 GCA_021814545.1 bacterium | reverse complement strand
CCTGGAACCCCGCACCCGGGGCAACATATGTCGAGATATGGAAAAGAACAGGAGCCGGCGCGTATGCGCTCCTCACCTCGACCTCTGCGAATTCGATAAATGATACGGCAGTCGCCTACAACACCTCGTATACCTACAAGGTGCGCGCGTGTGCGAACACGAGCGGCAACGTCGGCTGCTCCGATTTTTCGGCAGAAGTCCCCGCCATCATTCTCCCCGACGCGTTTTCCTACAAGCAAGAAACGATGGGGCTTGTGGCGAGGGCGAGTTACGCGGGCCCGAGCACGGCGGACGTAGTGCTCTCGTGGTCCAATGTGCACCCCAACACGCAGTATCAGGTCCAGCAGTCGCCCGACCCCTTAAGCCCCACGTTCACGACCGTGCAGGATGTCGTAAAGTCTGCGTCTACGAACGTATCTTCGACCGCGTCGCTCCCCGGGCTCTCTATCGCAAAAAAATATCAGTTCCGCATTCGCACGCCGTCGGCACAGACGGTTTCTGAAGCAGCGCCGCTGAACCTTAACGTAAAGGCGAGGCTGAATGGCACTGCATGGGGAAGTGTGGGCACGACTGGAATTGGCTGGGTGAGCGTGAGCTGCGAAACGGATGGCACGAACTGCAGCAACGTGAAGTACAACGTGTTCGCAGACGACACGAACGAGCTCCATGGCGTCGCGTATGGGTTGCTTACGGGTGGCCACGGTTATGTATGGCTTTCCTTCAACAAGGCAGACCTTGCGGGTTGTCCGGACGGGCACTGCGTGGCGCAGCTTGATACTTCGGTAACGCCCAACAGGCTTCTCGGCTGGGCAAAGTTCATTGCGGCTTCAAGTACCGGGTGGGACGGATGGGTGAGCTTGAATAGCGCCCCCGCAACGCTCGCGGGCGTGGCAGATAATGCGCGCACAGCGAGCGCGGAGTGGAAGCCATTCTCCGCACATCGCATTTGGGGCACATTCATTTCGCAGGGAGACTTTACGAGCTGGAGCGGTATCAAAGCAAAAACCGCCGCGACGTTCGCAGAAGCTGACCGCATCGCGCGTGCTTACGCACAATCGGCGGTGAATTACGGCGTGACCTATGACCCGGCGACGGGCGCATTGGGCGGGCAGGCATGGGGGAGCAACATCACCGGGTGGCTTTCGTTCGGTGCGACGATGGGCGGGGCGCCGGTCGTGTCGAACGTATCCGTTTCAGAGGGTTCGATGATAAACCCCGACCGCACGGGCGGCACCTGGTGCGATGACGACCCCTACTACGCGATTACCTGGAATTATTCCGGAAGCAATGCGCAGCAGCAGGCGAAGATAACGTTCTACAACGCAAGCTCCGGGTTGCCGTATATTGCAACGACGAGCACGACCTATGGCCGCTACAACCTCTTTGCGCCCTTGAGCATTCTCGCGAAGAACACGGCGTTCACGGTGGGCGTTTCCGCATTCGATGGCACGGGCTGGTCGCCCGAAGTAAAGAGCGCGCCGATGACGACGCCGACGCATTACTACCCGCTCGTGCAATTCACGTGGAGCCCGACGCCGGGGAGGACTGCATGGCCCATCAACTTCTCGGGCACGAGCACGCTCGACCGCTCGGGTGGCGCATATCCTTCGACCGGTTGGCTCTGGCAGTGGGTATTCCCGAACGCGACCTCGACGGGCACGAATGGTCCGACCGCGACCGCGATATTCGACCCCGCGACCGCCTCTTCGACCGACAAGGTAACGCTTACGGTAACGGATGGCGGCACCGCATGCTCCTACCGCCAGCAGGTGCTCGGAAGCACCGGCGCACAGCCGAAGAAGATAAGGGACATTAAAGAGCGATAAAGGAAAAATCCCCCGTAGAAATGCGGGGATTTTGTTTACAAAAAGGAGCGATGTTCTCTATGATAGAGTAATGCCTCGTGTTCACTTTGCATACGACCTTGAAAAAGATATTTGGAATGCATTGCGGGTGATTAATGAGCCCTCGCACCACGATCCGCGGGAAGACGTTTCTTGGATGTTCGGAAGGCTTCCCGCCGAATTTGTGGCAGAAATGAGAGGTTTGGGGGCCGCTGATGAGCAGCGTACAAAAATCGCCGCACATTTGAAAGGCGAACATGAGAACGTGCGAGAGCTTATTGAGCAAAGAATAAAATTATTTTCCGAAAAATGGATGATGGTGAATAATGCCTATTTTGAAAAAATTGAGCACATTTTCCCCGGGGCATTCTCCGCGGGAGAAACATTTACTGCATATCTTACCAACCTCGGAAGTTGTCCGTTCAATATCAAGGAAGGATGGTTTATGGCGAAGCTGGGTGACACCGGCGCGGACGCGGTCGTCGCGCACGAGCTGTTACATTTTGCATTCATTAGAAAATACTGGAGGCAGTGCAAAGAGGTGTTGAAGCTAAGCGCAAAAGAATTTTGGGATATCCAGGAGGCAACAACGTTTTTATTGAACGAAGAGATGCCGGGGATGTTCTCACGCCCTGATAGGGGCTACCCAGAGCATCAAAAATTGCGCGCGTTGCTTGTGGATGAGTGGCGAGCACACAAAAATTTCGATTCATTGCTTGCGCACTACGCGACGATAAAAAATAGTTGGAAAAAGTAACGTACAAATCCTCGCTGCTGGGCGGGGAATTGTTATGCGCGGGCGACCATCGCGCCGTATGCGTGCGCATTGCCGTACCGAAGAATATTGACAGAGCCCAATAGTTGGCGCAAAATATGTTCAGCAAATTCACAATCCCGCAGAAAGGAGGTGATTGCGGTGCCGTTCATCTTCCTGTTCTTCGAGGATCGTCTGGGGGCGGTTTACCCCACAACGACGGGGACGTACAGCGACATCGACGGGTCGGACAACACGTAGGCTCGTCACGGGGCAATTTCGTCCCAATCTCAGGAGGGGCATTGTGCCCCTCCTTTTTTGAAAAGGAGGATGTCATGATTTTGACCGTGGGAAACTCGGGCGTATATGAGGTGGCCGCATTTGCTGAGGTGCGTGATGCCCTCCGCGAATTTGGGGAAGAGACCGTCTTATTCAAACAGGACAAGTGTCTCGAAAGCGATCATCTTTCAGTGGCATCGAACGACGAAGGAATGTTGTTCATCGCCACCATTGACGGAGTTTCGTACAATCTCAAGGATTTCTCGGCAATCTACTATTTACATCCCCACTTGCCGAAAGAGTTATTGAACTACGAGCCTGCGGAATATCGTCAGTTCATCCATCGCCAGTTCGAGGAAATGAGAAGGGTGTTATGGTCCGTTTTTCGTCACAAAAAATGGATTAATGATCCATGGAAGGTGATGATGGCGGAGAATAAGGCATACCAAATGAGCGTCGCGCGAAGGATTGGTCTGGCAATGCCGGCCACGCTCATTACATCGGATCCTGACAAGGTCAGGAAGTTTTACGGCGACAATGGAGGAGATGTCGTTGTGAAGCTTTTTGCCATGAGTCCGGTTTTGAATAAAGTTGTTTATACAAACCGCGTGACTCTGGAGCACATGAAGCAGGTCGAATCAGTAAGGCGGTCCCCATCGATTTTTCAAGCCCGTGTCGAAAAGGAATACGAGCTCAGAATTACGGTGGTTGGAAACGAGCTGTTCCCGGTCAAAATCCTCTCGCAACGCGATGAGGAAACCGCACTTGATTGGAGAAGGAAGCCGAAGTTGAACGATTTCGAGGTGCGCATGGAGCCGACAGATTTGCCAAGGGACATCCAGGAGAGAATCCATTCCTTTATGGATGCCGTCGGCCTACGATTTGGGTGTATCGACATGATCGTTACCCCGAAGCATGAATACGTTTTCCTCGAGGTTAATCCGAGTGGGCAGTGGTACTTTGTCCAGGTAAGGACCCATCTCAAAATTGCCCAGGCGATTGCGAGATTGCTGGTTTCCTGACGCTTGGGGGAGGGGTTTACCCCTCCCTCTTTTTTAACTATAATTTGAACAATAAATTATGCGCAATCCGCAATTGGCTGAGCAACTAATTGAAATGATGAAGATTGATCAGGAGCTTCGTCTTGCGGCAAAGCCAGGGAAGGAACTGATCAACTATCTTATATATGCGATTGACGGAGTGCACGGCGAACGGTTGCGTCGGATAATTGACGTTCATGGGTATCCGACTGAGGCAGTGGTAGGAGCTGACGCGTTGCACGCACTGTGGCTTGTTGTTCAGCATCAAGATTTCGACGTATCGCTTCAAGAAGAGTGTCTCAAGAATTGCAATTTCGATTTAGCGGACGAGGCGCATCTGACCGACAGAGTTTTGGTGAATAGGGGAAGGCCACAAAGATTTGGAACGCAATGGTACAGGAAAGATGGGAAACTGATGCTGCGCCCGATCGAGGACAAGAAAAATATAGACAAATTGAGAGAGAGTCACGGGTTACCTAAGTTGAAGGAGACACTGCAGGCTTGATCAGAAACCAAAACCCCCCCTCAAATGAGGGGCGGGATTGTTATGCCCGCGCGACCACAATGCCGATGATGCGCGCAGCGCCCGCCGCGCGGAGAACACGCGTGGCCTCGGTGAGCGTGCCGCCTGAGGTGCATACGTCGTCGAGGAGGAGCACGGTAGCGCCGGCAAGGTTCGCCCCAGGGCGCACCGCAAAGGCGCCGCGTACGTTCTCTCTGCGCTTCTCGCGGGTCGCCTCCGCAGTTTGCGTGGTGGTATTTGCCGTACGGACAAGGCTTGCGTCATCGACGGGGACCGTATCGCCGAAAAGGCGAGCGAGTTCTTGTGCGACCAGTGCTGACTGGTTGAATCCGCGTGCGCGAAGCCGTTTCGGGTGGAGGGGAATCGGTACGAGTACGGGCCGCGTGAGCGTTTCAAGGGGAAGATAGTTCACGAGGTGCCGATGGAGGAGCAGCGCGAGCGGACGCGCGGCATCGGTGAGCCCCGAATACTTGAGCGCATAGATGAGCGCTTGTGCGGATGCGTCAGTGAAATCGGTTGCGGCGGCGACCGCGGGCGTGCCGCGGTGACAGGTGTTCCGCGGCAGGGGAAGGCGCCTGCCGCATTCGGCGCAAGAGAAACCGGAGCGCATCGGAATGTTCTTGAGGCACGCATCGCAGCAGCTCAAAAATCGCGCGGTGCGGGGAAGTTTTTCGCCGCAGGGAATACACTGCGGAGGGAACAGCGCATCGAGAACGAATTCGAGGAGGGCGCGCATCACCATTCATGATAGCGCGCGCACCGACTGTGATAAAATGAAAGAAATGTTCGACCTCGGGATACAAGGTTTTTTTGATGATATCGCGGGGCTCTTTACGACGCCGCGCGTGCTTGGCATCGACATGGGCACCGTCTCCATGAAAATGGTGGAGGTGTCGAAAAAAGTTGATGTACTAACTCTCGAGAACTACGGCATCCTCGAAACGCGGGAGTACTTGAACCGAGGGAATGCCGCCATCCAGACAAGTTCGCTCAAAATCTCGGAGCGTGAGGCGATACCGTTGCTCAAAAAGCTCATTGAAGAAACAAAGCCGCACACGCGGCAGGTCATCGCCTCTATCCCATCGTTCGCCGCGTTCTTTGTGACGATAGACATACCGGCAATTCCCGATGCGGAGGTGGGGAAGGCGATACAATTCCAGGCGCGCCAATATATTCCCATTCCCATCACCGAGGTGAGCCTTGAGTGGGTGAAGATAAGCGAATTTCAGAACGAGCGCGGGCAGTCGATGCACCGCTACTTTTTGACCGCAGTGCCGACCGCGATAGTGAAAAAATACACCGCGATATTCAAGGGGGCCGGCTTGCGGCTCGTCTCGCTCGAGGTGGAGACCGCGGCGCTTGCGCGCGCGCTCATCGGCAACACGAATCCCATCACGATGATAATGGATATCGGCGGGCAATCCACCGCGTTCATTGTGATAGAGGGCGGGGCGGTGAAGCGGGTTACCCAGTCGGATTATGCAGGTTCTACGCTTACCCAGGCACTCTCAAGGACGCTTGATATCTCGGCGAAACGCGCGGAGGAACTGAAGCGCCGCAAGGGGCTGCTGGGTTCGGGCGGGGAGTACGAGTTATCAACATCACTCCTGCCTTTCCTCGATGTTATAATTCAAGAGGGTGAGAGGGCGCGCCGCGATTACGAGCGCGCGTCCGGCAAGCAGATAGAAGAAATAATGGTGGTGGGCGGCGGCGCGAACCTGAAGGGACTTGAGACCTATCTTAAGAATCAGATGCACCTCAAGGTTCGTACCCCCGATGCGCTCTGGAGAGTGAGACGTTCGGCAGAGATAGAGCCTATCGTGCCCGCGCTCAATACAGAATTGGCATCGGCGATGGGGCTCGCATTGAGAAAATTCTTATGAACGGCCAAATGGAAAATCAGGGCGTGCCGGGAGGAGGGATGGGGTTCGCCCCCGCGGAAGACCTCTCTGCAGGATTGCCGTGGCGCTTGATGATATTCGCCATCGTGCTTTTCGCATTTTCAGTGTTCGTTTATTTTGGCGTTCATTACGGGTACGCGGCGTATCTTGACCAGCAATCCGCAGATGTCTCAGCAAAGCTTGAAGGGCTCGCAAAGAAGGTGAGCCAGACGGACGAGGAGAACTTTATCGGTTTTTACTCTCAGATAGTGAACTTAAAGACCGTGCTTGATAAGCACGTGTTCCCGTCAAGCATTTTTAAATTGCTCGAAGCGAAGACGACCGCGGACGTGTACTACAATAACGCGGCGTACAATGCGGACAAGCAGGTGGTGACGCTGAACGGCTTAGCGAAGTCATTCGATTCGCTGGCACAGCAGATGGCGATTTTTGAAAAATCCGTGGAGGTCTCGAATGCGTCGCTGAGAGACGTGAACATCAGCGATGTGGGCGTAACGTTCCAGATCGAGCTCACCATCACCCCGGACTATTTGGCGCAGCAAACCATGTAACCCATGCGCGTATCAACGAAAAGAATTTTAAGCATCGTGTTCTCCGGCGTGTTCTTCATCGCCGCGATTTATGTGTTCACCGGCCCCATTCAGGACGAGATGAAGACGATAAACGACAAGCGCGCGAAGCTCGCGACCCAGCAGCAGCTCTATACGAGCCAGGCGCAGGCGATAGAGCAGGTGCAGAAGCTCATCAGTTCGTTCCAGGGGTCGCAGAACGTGCAGACGACCGCAGGGTTCGCGATGCCGAACGGCGAGCAGGCAGTGAGCGCGTTGCGCCAGGTAGAAGCAATAGGCCGCGCCGCGAATATCGCGTTCGGTTCAGTAAAGTTCAAATCGGCACCGCCGCGCATCGGCGCGCAGCAGTTTTTAAAGAAGCTCGGCGTGCTTGAGGTAGATATCACCGCAAGCGGGGATTATGCGAACCTCAAAGATTTCTTGCGCAAACTTGAGACCACTATCCGCATCGCGAACGTGAAAGGCTTCGTTTTCCATCCGGGCATGCTCCGCAATGCGAAGGATTCCATCGAGGTAACGGTTGAAATGTATTACCAAATGTAACTATGGCCATCGTTATTGAACAAGAAAAAAAGCCGACGAATTGGATAACGATAATCTCTATCGTCGTGTTCGTGGGCATCGCGTTCGCGGGCGCGTACTATCTCTTCTTCACCCAGCCGCAGCTCCTCGCGGAGATCGGTACGCCGCCGCGGCTGCAGGAGTTGAACCAGTTGACCCAGCTGAAGCAATTCAGCCCCTCAACGGTGGTGAACTCGCCGAGCTTTATGCAGTTGAAAGACTACAGTGCGCCGCTCGTCCTCCCTCCCTCGGGCAGGGATAACCCCTTCCGGGCGTATTAGGACGCAGCGCATTACCCTATGACCGACCAACAGCTACTTCAGGAACTCACGAAGCGGGGAGTGGTGGACCAGGCGTCCGCCACCCGCATTTTGCAGGAAGCAAGCCTCTCGGGCCACCCCGCGGAGGAGATTTTGTATGAAAAGAAGGTGGCGGATGAGGCGGCGGTCACGAAGGTAAAGAGCGAGCTCCTCGGAGTGCCCTACAAAAAGGTGAACGTGGCGGCAGTGCCGGAGGACCTCTTAAAACTCATCTCGCGCGAGACGTCCGCAGCATACAAGGTGATACCGATAGACCGGACGCCCAAAATGCTCGTGGTGGGAATGTTCCGCCCCGACGATGTGCGCGCGCAGGAAGCATTAAAGTTCATCGCGAAGCAGAACGGCATCGACCTTGGCGTGTACCTTATCGGGTACTCCGACCTCGCGGCGATGGTAGAGCGGTACGCGCCCTACAAGAGCGAGATAGAAGAAGCGGTAAAAGAAATGGGGAAGGCGGGGGGCACGGAAGAAGACCGCGCCATCGACCTTGAGGAGGCGGGGAAGGGAGAGGAAGCGCCGGTCATTAAGATAGTGGCTTCGACGCTCCGCCAAGCGGTGGACGCGGGTGCGTCCGACGTACACATCGAGCCCGAACGGAGGAAGCTCCGCATCAGGTTCCGCATTGATGGCGCGCTCCGCGAAGTAGCGGCGCTTCCCACGGCGCTCATCCAGCCGGTCGTTTCGCGCATTAAGGTGCTCGCGCGCCTGAAGCTTGATGAAACGCGCACGCCGCAGGACGGGCGCTTCAGAACGAATTTTTCCGGCCGCGAGATAGACTACCGCGTGGCGACCTTCCCGACCCCCGCGGGGGAGAAGGTGGCTATTCGCGTGCTCGATCCGAAGACGGGCTTGAAGGGTCTCGACCAACTCGGTATCAATTCGTATAACGCGGGAATATTAGAGGAGGCGATGCAGCGCCCCTACGGCATGATACTTATTAGCGGTCCCACTGGTTCCGGTAAATCCACCACGCTCTACGCCATTATGCAGCGGCTGAACGTCGAATCGCGCAACCTGGTGACGCTCGAAGACCCGGTGGAGTATTTCATGGAAGGCATCAACCAGTCGCAGGTACGCCCCGAGATCGGCTACACATTCGCCTCAGGCTTGCGCCAAATTCTCCGCCAGGACCCCGATGTTATCATGGTGGGTGAGATACGCGACAACGAAACGGCGGGGCTCGCGGTGAATGCAGCGCTCACGGGCCACACCATGCTTTCGACTATCCACACGAATAACGCGGTGGGCGTGGTACCGCGCCTTGTGGACCTCGGCGTGCCGCCCTTTTTGCTTTCGTCGGCATTGAACATCGTCATCGCCCAGCGCCTCGTGCTGCGCCTCTGCCCGACGTGCAAGGTTGCGGTGGATGCGCCCAAAGAAGTGGAGGCGTTCATAACGGAATCGCTCGAACTTTTCCCGCCGGCGCTCAAGAAAACACTTTCGTATAAGACCCCGTATAAGATTTACCAGCAGGGGAAGGACCCGAACTGCAAAACGTGTAGGGGCCGCGGGACCACGGGGCGCGTGGCGCTCTATGAGATGTTCCGGATGACGCGCGAACTTGGCGAACTCATCAACAAAGGGTTCACGGAGGGCTCGCTCTGGGATGAAGCGCGCCGTCAGGGGATACTCACGATGCGGCAAGATGGCATAATGAAGGCAATGGAAGGGGTGGTGTCCGTCGAGGAAGTGATGAAAGAAACCGCACAATAAAGAACCTATGACCGACTACAAAGCAAAACTGAACGAACTCCTTCTTACGACCGTGCGCCAGAACGCATCCGACCTTCACATTGCAGTAGGGAGGCGCCCCACGATTCGCATTGATAGTACGCTTATCCCGCTTGCGAAGGAAGCGATTCTTACAAAAGAAGATGCGGAGGGGCTTGTGCTCGCGATTCTGACGCCCGAACAGCGCGACCGATTTTTGAAATTGCGCCAGCTCGACCTTTCCTATAACTATGAGGACAAGGCGCGCTTCCGCGTGAATGTGTTCGTGCAGCGCGGGTTTATGGCGGCGGCGCTTCGCGTCATCCCTTCGCAGATCAAGACGATAGAGGAGCTGAATCTTCCGCCCATCTTGCACGACTTTTCAAAATTGAGCCAGGGTTTCGTGCTCGTCGTGGGTCCCGCAGGCCATGGTAAATCAACCACGCTCGCCGCGGTCGTCGACGAAATAAACCACTCGAAAACGGACCACATCATTACCGTGGAGGACCCCATCGAGTACCTCTTCGCGCAGGACCGCTGCATCATTTCCCAGCGCGAGGTAGGGCAGGACACGCTCTCGTTCCACGATGCGCTTCGCGCCATCCTCCGCCAGGACCCCGATGTCATCATGATAGGCGAGATGCGCGACCCTGAGACTATCGCGACCGCGATGACGGCGGCGGAGACGGGACACCTGGTGTTTTCCACATTGCACACAAACTCCGCTTCGCAGACCATCGACCGCATCATCGACAGCTTCCCGCCCGAACAGCAGGGGCAGGTTATTTCACAGCTCGCCTCAACGCTCGTAGGCATCGTCTCGCAGCGCCTTATTCCGCGTCTTGGCGGCGGGCGCGTGCCGGCGACCGAGCTTCTCCTCACGAATTCGGCCATCAGGAACCTCATCCGCGAGAAGAAAATCTACCAAATAGACCTTGTGATAGAGACAAGCGTGCAGGAGGGGATGATGTCTCTCAATCGTTCGCTCGTGAACCTGGTGAAAAAGCGCGAGATATCGCTTGAGGAGGCAGAACGCCACTCACTGAACCCCGCCGAGCTCCGCATCTTGCTCGAGCGGACATGAGGGGGCGGTGCGGTATAATGAATTGAAGGATGAAGTTTAACTACAAGGCGCGCACAAAAGAAGGAGAGCTCCAAGTGGGCAACGTAGAGGCGGCCACGCGCGATGCGGCTGCGGCTATTTTGCTTGGCCATGAGCTCTTCGTGTTGAGTATCGAGCCCATCAAAGAGGATTCGATGCTCGTTCGTCTCGCGAACTTCTTCGAGCGGGTGAAGATGATGGATATCATGATATTCACGCGCCAGTTCGCAACCCTCCTTTCTTCCCAGGTGCCCGTGGGGGATAGCTTGCGGAGCCTCTACGCGCAGACGACGCGGCCAGTATTAAAGGAAATCATCACAGAAATCTCTTCGGATATCGACTCCGGCTTCTCGCTTTCGCAGGCGCTGGGGCGCCACCCGGGCGTGTTCTCCGAGTTTTATGTGAACATGGTGAAATCCGCCGAAGTGACAGGGCGCTTGAGCGAGGTCTTGGACTTCCTCGCGGACTATCTTGAGAAGCAGTCCATCCTCTTAGGCAAGCTCCGCAACGCGCTCATCTACCCCGCATTCGTCATCGGCCTCTTCATTGTCGTGGTGTTCGTTATGATGACGATGGTGCTTCCGCAAATGATGCCGATATTCACCGAATCAAAGGTGGAGCTTCCCGCCATCACGAAAGTCATCATCGCCCTGAGCACCTTCCTCCAAGGCTATTGGTGGGTCATGCTCATTGTTGCGGTCGTTTCTATCGTGCTCTTTATTGATTACATGCAGACTGCAGAGGGTAAGGCGATAGTCGACGAGATAAGTTTGCGGCTGCCTGTTTTCGGCACCCTCTTCCAGTTCTTGTATCTTGCGCGTTTTGCGGAATCGACTAAGGTGCTCATTCAGGGCGGCCTCACTATTCCGCAGGCGGTGGAAATTTCTTCGCACACCATCGGCAATTACGTCTACCGCGATATTTTGCACGAAACGGCACAGAATATCAGAAAGGGCCAGCTCCTTTCGCAAGCGTTAAAGGATGCGCCGTATTTTCCCCCGCTCGTGGGCCAGCTTATTGCGGTGGGGGAATCCACCGGCCGCCTCGAGATATTGCTTTCAAAAATAAGCGACTACTACAGCCGCCAGGTAGACGACAAAGTCTCGAACCTTGTTGAGCTTATCCAGCCCGCGCTTCTTGTGGTTATCGGCGTCATGGTCGCGGGTCTCTTCGCCGCCATTCTCCTCCCGCTCTATAGCCTCACGAATTCGATATAGAATAGTGTATAATAATGGAAACACAAAAGGTCGGTCATACGAACAAAAACACGAATACAATACCAAAATCATGAATAACAGACAGGGTTTCACTCTTATTGAAATGCTTGTGGTAGTAGCGATCATTGGTCTTTTGAGCTCGGTGGTGGTGGTGGGGTTGAGCGGTGCGCGTCAGAAAGCGCGTGATGCGAAGCGTTTGGCGGATATCCAGCAGATTATGAATTCCGCGGAGGTCCAATTTGGCGTGACGGGATATCCATTGACACTCGCACCAATGACAGCGGGCAAGGGTCCGCAGGGCGAGGATTATTTCTATGCCGGCGGGGCGACCTCATCGGCGGCGATGGCCTGCATGGAAACGCAGGAGAATGGAGCAGCGGCAGCGCCTATCGCGGCGTGCAGCCAGTGGGCAGGGAGTTGCACCGGAGGAGGAAGAATTTATTATTTCTGCAAGACGAGCGCTCAGTAATTATTAGCCCATGAAACGCTCAGGCTTCACATTGATAGAGATGTTGGTAGTGGTAGCGATCATCGGATTGCTTTCCTCTACCATACTTGTGGGGCTTAGCGACGCACGGCGGCGCGCGCGTGATGCGCGCCGCATTGCGGACCTGCGGCAAATTCAGAACGGATTGGAAACATTTTATTCGTCCGCAAGGGCGTATCCGAAGACGGACGAGCTCTATACGGCGATACCCGAACTTCCTATTGACCCGCAGGGAGGGAATTACGGATATATTCGCGTGAATTCGAACACATACGTGCTGGGAACGTGTCTTGAGAATATCCGCCCCGCAGAAATACAGAGCTATGCGCGCCCCGACGCGGCGAACTATGATGTGAGCCCGCAAGGGAGCAGGCTTGAGCCGCCTCCGCAGTGTACGTGCGATGCGGCGAATGCGTATTGCGTAAGCGTGGGATCGTAATGGTTACGTTATATTACATATTGCTGTTCGTGCTCGGTCTTGCGCTGGGGAGCTTCTCGAATGTGCTCATCCTCCGCTACGACCCCGACCGAAACGTGTTCTCCGGCCCGAGCCTTTCGGGTCGTTCGCATTGCATGCAGTGCGGGCGAACGCTTCATTGGTATGAGCTTATTCCGGTCATGAGCTATGCGGTACAGCGGGGGAGGTGCCGCGAGTGTGGCGTGGCGCTTACCATGCAATACCCGCTTGTGGAGCTTGCGGGTGGCGCCATTTTCTCAGGCGTGCCGTATTTTTTAAATTCGTTTTTCGGCGTTTCCTCGGCGACCTTCTTTGCGCTTCATGCGCCCCCTTGGTATTACGGCGTGCTCGCGGGGTGGGTCGTCATTTTTTTCATACTGCTCCTTATCGCGGTTATTGACCTTCGGCACTATCTCATTCCCGATGAGCTGAACATTCTCCTGGGGCTTGTCGGCATAGGGGTCGCCGCATTGCTCTCGTTGCGTGCGGACGGTATTACCCTGCCGTTCCGCGAGTCATTTTTACAACAATATGTGCTGCTCTTTTCTCCGTTCCGGAGCATCGCGGCGAACCATATTCTTGGCGCGGTATTAGGGGCCGGATTTTTCCTGCTTCTTAGCATCATTACAAAGGGGAGGGGGATAGGATTCGGCGACGTGAAGCTTGCGCTTGCCGCCGGTGCCGCGTTCGGTTGGCCGGACATCGGGCTTGCGATAATGCTCTCATTCATCGTGGGCGGCGTGGTGAGCGTGGGGCTGCTCCTCATGCGGAATATGCACATGAAAGACAAGATACCGTTCGCGCCGTTCTTTGTATTGGGCCTTGTACTCGTCTTCTTTTTCGGCCATTCAATATTGAGCGCATATTTCGGGATGTTCCGCCTATAAGGTAAGAACCTTGTTCCGTCATCGTTCGGACGATGGGTACAAGGGTACTTGTCCGCACGCTCCTCACTCGACGCAATAGGCGAAGTTCTTTTTTAGATACTTCCTCTGTATAATAAGAGAGATATGCAATGCGTGCGTGCGATATGGGCAAAAGCAAAAGAACGAATACATTCGCGGCGCGGCTTTTCTTTGCTTGATGTTATTGTGGCAACCGCGATAATCGCGATGATTACCGGCATTTCGATCACCTACAATCATTCATCAGAAGACCAGCTCCGCATTTTCAAAGCGCAGGCGCTTATCGTGGGCGCGGTGAATCGCGCGAAGTCGTACGCCGCGGAGCGTTTTATCGGCAAGAATGTGCCGAGCGGCAGTTTTGCTTGCGCATTCGGAGTGCATTTTGATGCCGCGGCAAGGAAGGCAGTTATTTTTGAAGACATCAAGGCGACGACGACCATTTATACCTGTCTCAACGCCGACGGCACCTATTCCCCTTCGCTTTCCGCAGCGGGCGAGTATTATAACGGTCCGAATGAAATGATAGATGAGGTGTCGATCGATGATCAGCTCGCAATGTCCATTAAGAGCGGGGGAGCGGACATTCTTTTCGTGCCGCCGGACTTGAGCGCGATTTCGAACGGGGCATTCCCGCTCGTGGTGCGGCTTGCGGGTTTGAGCGGGGGATACAGCGATACGTCGATCACCGCAGGAGGACAGGTTTCTACGCGATGACAAAAAAGCGCAACAACCATAACGAAGGCCAGATCATGATCGAGTCGATCGTGGGCATCAGCGTGGCGATCACCGCGCTTCTTTCCTCGCTCTCGCTTGTGACGAGTTCGCTTCATTACAACAGCATAGTCGACCGCAGGCTTGTGGGCGCGCACCTTGCGGCGGAGGGCATCGAGATAGTACGTAATATGCTCGATACGAATTTTGCGACCGGCGCCTCATGGACGAACGGTTTTCCGCCGAATCCCTTCACCTTCCAAGTGAGTTATGACACGAATGCCCCCATCACTATTCAGAACGGAAATCCGCTGCTCTACCGGAACGGAGCGTACTCGTATAACGCGCTTCCGGGCGCCATTTCGAGCGGTTTTATCCGTGATATTACGACGACGCCGCTTACTGACCCCGCGTCGGGAAAGGTGTATGCGGTGAGCGTGAGCTCGACCGTGCGCTCGGCGGACATGGAGAATATCGTTGTTGAGGACCGGTTCTACAATTGGCGCCAATAACATGGAACATAACGAACGCAACGCCGGGTTTACCATCGTAGAGCTCCTCGTGGCGCTCTCGGTATTCTCTATCGCAATGTCCATCATCGGGGGGCTTTTCATCCAGACGATCCATACGCAAAAAATTTTAGGCGCGGTCATCGAAGCGAGCAGTAATACGGGCCTCATGTTCGAGCAGATGTCGCGCGAACTTCGCCTTGGATATAATTTTACGACCTCATCCGTACCATGTTCTGCGGCGCTTCCCGATTTTGCGACCGGCGTCGCGTTCCGCCGTTTTCGCGGTACCACGACCACGGTCGTGGTTTACGAGTGGAATAGAACCTCAAGCACGCTCGAGCGCACGGAAGAGATGGGAAACACGGTTCCTGTCACCTCGCCCGATGTTGCGGCGAATCGCGCCTGTTTTCGCGTTGACCAGGGGGGCTCGCCGAAGAATCCGTGGCGTATTACGATTATCGGCAATATTTCGCCGAGAAATCTTGAAGTTGAGGGACGGGCGGCCAATCTTGAGACCACGGTAAGCTCGCGCGTGTTGCCGAGCGACATATCTGAAACAAGCCTATGTCCGGTCGGCTGGCTTGCGCGCTTCGCCAACTGGTCGTCATGCCCTCAATAATTCCATGAGAAAAACAAGTTTCAACAACAGGTCGGGTCAGGCATTGCTCTTGAGCGTCATGGTCATCGGCGGCGTATTGCTTGGCGCGAGTGCTATTGCGGGGCTTCTCATGACCTATCAGGTGCGGCAGACGAATGACGTAATAAATTCGACGAAGGCGTTCTTTGCCGCCGATGCGGGCGTGGAGCACGAGACGTACGACATTGCGAACGCGGCTCCCGCGCCGACCTTTTCGAACGGCGCGGCGGTCACCTCATCGCAGGCGCTCGTGGGCCAGGACATCATTGTGCGCGCAGAGGGGACCGCGGGCGGTGCGGTGCGCGCGCTTGAATCGCAGATAACCGCCGCGACCTCGTCGCCGACGCCCACGCCGCAGATCACGGCGTTCTCGGTATCGGGGAACGCGAATCTCGTAACCTCGCCCTGTTCGGGCTCGTGTCCGTATCACTCAGGCAACCCTGACCCGAAGGCGCCCGTGCC
The DNA here is from genome assembly GCA_021814545.1 of bacterium. Classification (GTDB taxonomy): domain Bacteria; phylum Patescibacteriota; class Minisyncoccia; order UBA6257; family GWB1-50-10; genus CAIKKG01. The sequence goes on along the minus strand of JAKAID010000003.1, from coordinate 24,430 downwards.
GTCTCCCGCGCTCATGACGCTCACGTGGGCGAGCCAGGACGCGACCTCATGCACGGGCGGCTCGTCTCCCGCAGCAGTGTGGAGTACGACAGCGCTTTCCGGTTCGCAGGGCATCGATATCGGCGGTCAGGTGCCGCCCATCACCCTTACGCTCACGTGTTCGAATGGGGGAATATCGGCGAGCACATCGACGACCGTCTACTTTATTCCTTAGCGCATGGACCTCAATGCTGCGAAAGAGCGCATTACTGCGCTCAAAAAAGAGATAGACCGGTTGCGGTATGCGTATCATGTGGAGGACAAGGAACTTATTTCTCCTGAAGCGCTTGATTCGCTCAAAAAGGAGCTCTTTGATCTCGAGATACAATTCCCGCAGCTCATCACTTCCGATTCCCCCACGCAGCGAGTGGGGGGCGCGCCGCTTCCCGAATTTAAAAAAGTAACCCACGAGAGCCGCATGCTCTCATTCAATGACGCGTTCACGGAGCATGATATGGAAGACTGGCGTGCGCGGTTCGAAAAGCTCATCGGCGAAGAAAAAGAGCGCGACTATTACTGCGAACTGAAAATCGATGGGCTTGCGATAGAGCTTGTGTATGAGCGCGGCGTTTTCGTGCGGGGTTCGACGCGCGGCGACGGGCATATTGGCGAGGACGTGACGCAGAACCTCCGCACGATAGAGGCGATACCCTTGCGGCTTCCGCCACGGGAAGAAGTGGTTCGACGCGTAAAGACCGCGGGGCTCACGTCGGAAACGTATAATCTGGCGCCCGCGCGGCTCGTGGTGCGCGGCGAGGTGTTTTTGAGCACGAAGGAGTTCGCGCGCATCAACAAAGAGGCGCGCGCGGCAGGGGAGAAGCCGTACGCAAACCCGCGCAATGTGGCGGCAGGTTCCATACGTCAGCTCGACCCCAAGGTGACGGCGTCGCGCAAACTCGATTCGTTCGAATACGCGATCGTGACCGATATCGGGCAGACCCTTCATGAAGAGGAACACCTGCTCCTTAAGGCGTTCGGATTCAAGACGAATCCGCACAATAAGCGTGTTCTTTCGATGAGGGAGGTGTTCGCATTCCGCGAGTACTGGGACGCGCATCGGGAAAAGATACCGTATGAAATAGACGGCGTGGTGGTCATTGTGAACGACAATGCGTCGTTCATGCGCGGGGGGGTGGCAGGAAAGGCGCCGCGATGTGCGATTGCGTACAAATTTTCTCCCCGCGAGGCGACGACGCGCGTGAACGATATTAAAGTGCAGGTGGGGCGCACGGGGGTGCTCACGCCCGTTGCGGAGCTTGAGCCGGTGAATGTAGGCGGCGTGACTATTCAGCATGCTACGCTCCATAACTATGATGAGATAGAACGATTAGGGCTCCGTATCGGCGACACGGTCATCGTGAGCAGAGCGGGTGATGTTATCCCGCAGGTGACGGGCGTGCTCGCGAACCTCCGAACCGGCAAGGAAAAGAAGTTCACGATGCCGAGGGTCTGTCCCGTAGACGGCGCACCGGTTAAAAAAGATGGCGTAGCATATCGCTGCACGAGCCCCACGTGCGGCGCACGGCACCGCGAGGCGCTCTATCACTTCGTATCGCGCCCCGCATTCGATATGAGGGGCTTGGGTCCGAAGATAATCGACCGTTTTTTAGATGAAGGACTCATCTCCGATGCCTCGGATATTTTTTCGCTCCGCGAGGGGGACATTGCGGCACTACCGCGGTTCGGGAAAAAGTCCGCAGAAAAGATAATCCGCGAGGTGAGCGAAAAGAAACGCATCACGCTTCCGCGCTTTCTCTATAGCCTCGGCATCTTCCACGTGGGCGAAGAAACCGCGCGCACCTTGAGCGGCGAAGCGGCGAAGCGCGGCGCCGTACTCAACACGCCCTCAGATGCGCTCGCGTATTTCAGAAAGCGTTCAATTCAAGAATTAATGGAAATGCCCGACATCGGTCCGAAGGTTGCCGAGAGCATCCATGCGTGGTTTGGGGAGGCGCGCAATAAAGCACTTCTGGAAAAATTCAAGCGCGCGGGCATCACTTTTTCCGCCGAGCGGATTGCGGCGAAGGCGGGTGCGGCGTTGGCGGGGAAGACGTTCGTGCTTACGGGCACGCTTGCGGGAATGTCGCGCGACGAGGCAAAGGAGGCAATTCGTGCGCGCGGCGGCGATATCGCAGAGAGCGTTTCGAAAAAGACCGATGTGGTGGTCGCAGGGGAGAACCCGGGCTCAAAACTAACGAAGGCACAGGAGCTTGGCGTCACTACTGTAGACGAAGCGGCATTTAAAAACATGCTCGGCGTGTAAGTTGTTTCTTCCGGTGCGTTGGACTATCATGAGAGCCATGATATCGAAGGAGGAGGTAAAGCATTTGGCGTCTCTGGCGCGCATCGAGCTTACAAATGAGGAGGCGGCGGAGCTTCAGCATGACCTGGGAAAGATTCTTGACCATTTTGAAGAATTAAAAGAGGTGAACACGGATACGGTGGCGCCGCTCGCGGGCGGTTCGCTTTTGGTGAACCAGTTCAGGAACGACGAGGATTCAACGAACCGCATTCAAAATGATGCGGCAGTGAAGGCATTCCCTGACGCCGCCTCCGGTTTCTTGAAAGTGCCTCCGGTATTTGAATAATATGGACCTTTCCAAGCTCACCATCGCGGCATTTCAGGAGGGACTTCGCGCAAAGGATTTTTCTGCGCGGGAGGTCGCTGATGCGTATTTCGCTGCCATTGATGCGCAGAATGGCGCGCTGAACGCCTACCTTTCGCTCACGAAGGACCTCGCGCGCGCGACCGCTGCAGAAGTGGATGCTGCGCTCGCAGAAGGGAAGGAGCTTCCGCCGCTCGCAGGGGTGCCTTTGGCGCTCAAAGACAACATGCTCGTGAAGGGCTACCCCGCAACCGCCTCTTCGAAGATGCTCGAGCATTACACGGCGGCTTACGACGCAACGGTGGTCGAGAAGCTGAAGTTCGAACGCGCAGTAGTATTGGGAAAGACGAACCTTGATGAGTTTGCAATGGGTTCTTCAACGGAGAACTCCGCATTCGGCGTGACGAAGAATCCGCACGACACTGCTCGCGTGGCAGGCGGTTCTTCGGGCGGTTCGGCGGCCGCGGTTGCGGCCGGCATGGCACTCGCCGCGCTCGGCTCTGACACGGGCGGTTCCATCCGCCAGCCTGCGGCGCTCTGCGGCGTGGTAGGTATGAAGCCGACCTATGGCACCGTTTCACGTTTTGGTCTTATCGCGATGGCATCGAGCCTCGACCAGATAGGCCCCTTCACGAAAACGGCAGAAGACGCGAAACTTCTTTTTCGCGCGATACGCGGAAAAGATGTGCATGACGCAACGAGTATCGATGTGGTAAAGAAGCCATTTCATTATGAGCCGAAGAAGGAGGACATAAAGAAGCTCGTGATAGGTATTCCCAAAGAATATTTTATTGAGGGGCTGCACCCAGAAGTCGCGAAGGGCGTGGAGGAGGCGATTACGCGATTGAGGAAGCTCGGATTCTCGTTCAAGGAGGTGAGCCTGCCGCACACGAAGTACGCGCTCTCGACCTACTACATCATCATGCCCGCGGAGGTATCAACGAACCTCGCGCGCCTCGATGGCATTCGCTATGCCCGCAATGTACGCGATGCAAAGAAATTGCAGGAATTGTACGTGAAGAACAAGGCGTACGGTTTTGGGAAAGAAACGCGCCGTCGCGTGCTTCTCGGCACCTTCGTGCTCTCTTCCGGGTATTACGACGCGTATTATGCGAAGGCGCAGAAGGTGCGGCGCCTCATCAAGGAGGATTTCGATACCACGTTTAAAGAAGTCGATGTTATTCTCTCGCCGGTAACACCCACCCCCGCCTTTACGATAGGGGAGAAGACGAATGACCCGCTCTCAATGTACCTCTCTGATATTTTTACCATCCCTGCAAATATGGCGGGTATTCCCGCCATCTCTATTCCCGTAAAGAAGTACACGGTGGGAAGTGGCGAATTGCCAGTCGCGTTCCAGCTCATGGGGAAGCACTTCCACGAGGAGGATATTTTGGGCATTGGCGAGCTGTACGAAGCAAGGCAATAATATAACAAATCCATGCGTACATTTTTTGAGAAAGGGAGAATGGAGCGCGGGCCGTTCATTGCCGTTCCGGAGGACGTAGAGAAAGTGAAGAGACTCCAAGCGAAGCTTATGGACTATGAGGGGAGAATAAGAGCCGCGCAAGAAGAAGGGGAGAAGTTGGACGCGCACTACAAGGCGCGGGCGCTTGGTGAACTTCTTAAATACGGAAAGGTGAACACGGATATTCTCCGCGAGGAACTTATGAAAGAGGAGCGCGAGGAGTTCAATGAGGCGCTATTTGTGAACGCGTGCGGGGTAATCCGGAACTACGCGGAGGGGAGTTAACGCATTGCGCATATAAAAAAACACTCTTATGGGTGTTTTGTGTTGCGCGGTGGAAGGGAATTTCACTGCTCGGTCGCCCAAGCGGTCTGCGTTCACAAACCCCTCGGTTTGTATGTTCCGCCACGGGGAAACAAATGTTTCCCCGACCCCTTTCTTTGTTCAAGTCCCCTCCACAAAAAACAAAAAATCCCACAAACGTGGGATTTCTTGTTTTGTTGCGCGGTGGAAGGGACTTGAACCCTCGATCTCCGCCGTGACAGGGCGGCGCTTTAACCAACTAAGCTACCACCGCAAAAACTACGGTTCCTATTCTAACACGCTTCCTCATTTTTGCAATTTTCTCCTGATGACGATGATGCGCCGCTTCCATCCGTGCAGGAACTTTTTCAGGGAAGCGGTGCGCGCGATACCGCTCTGCGTGCGGCTCACGGGGTCGAGGTAGGTAACGGTCGTGTCAGTAAGGCGTGTGACGACGACGAGATGCCCGCCATTGTTGGGGTCGAGGTGCTTGTGCACGGATGCGAGAAAGGGGGTATTCGCGGTTTTGCGGAGTTTCGCGAGTGCTGCCTCGGGCGTGAGCGGGAACCAGTCGTAGTTCTTTCCGTAGAGTTCATGGGCGCGGGCGAGCGCGGCAAGCCCCTTATGGCTCCAGCCGATGTTCTCAAGGTAGGCACCCCGTGCCCAACCTTCCTCGAGGAACGCGTCGAGGGATATTTTCCCCGCGCCGTGGGGCGTAAGAAAATCGACGAGCATCTTTGTTGCAACGATGCCGCACGCGCGTGGGCGCCAGCGCGGGTCGCGGATATGGAGGAACTGCGAGTAACGGGGAATAGCGCGAGACATCAGAACCGCTTGGCAAAAATAATTGCGTAGTGCGGGTCACGCGTAAGTTCAGAGAGGTTTTGGATAACGACACCATTCGGTTCGCGGTGCGCCTGGGCGTGCGCTATCTCTTCCGTGCCGAGGTAGATACCGACATGGCCGATAGAAACCTCACGACCTTCGAAAAGGCTGTCGCGGTAGAAGCCGCGCACACCGCGCATAAAAAGGAGGTCCCCTGGCGCGTAGTGCGAGGGGTCGTTACTCACGGCAAGTTCGGTTCCGTGCCCGTCCGCGGCCTGCAAAATGCTGCTGCGCGGCAATTCGATGCCTGCGCCTTTGAATACGTATTGCGTAAAGGAGGAGCAGTCGAACGTGTGCGGCGCATTCGCTTCCGCGCCATAAACATAAGGAGCTCCGACGAGGGAACGCGCGAGGCGTATAATTTTTTGTTGCTGTGCCTCGGTCATGGGTGGCGGAGGTGGGGATCGAACCCACGACCTAACGCTTATGAAGCGCTCGCTCTAACCACTGAGCTACTCCGCCATGAAAACTGGTTGCGGGGATGGGATTCGAACCCATGGCCTTCAGGTTATGAGCCTGACGAGCAACCGGACCGCTCTCCCCCGCAGGAAAACCATACCAGCAAATGGCGCAGATTTCAAGGTGGTTTATTTTGTGTGGCAATGCGGGTATAATGAAAAAACTGATATGGACCTTACGGCACTGAAGGCAAGCGCAATCCAGGATATCGAGCGCGCGAACAATACGCAGGAAGTGGAGGCGGCCCGCGTGAAATACTTGGGGAGGAAGGAAGGGGAATTGACCGCCATCCTTCGCGGGCTAAAGGACATGACGCCCGAGGAGAAGCGGACGCTTGGCACGGCGGCAAATGAATTGCGGCAGGAACTCGAGGCACTCATTGAAAAGAAGCTCGCTGCGTTCGCGCGCGGTCCGCGTACGCGCTTTGATGTAACGAAGCCGGGGAAGAAACTCGCGCTCGGTCATGCGCACCCGCTCACAAAGATAGATACGCAGATCCGCGAGATATTCTCCTCTCTTAACTTCTCGGTGGTGGAGGGGCCGGAGCTTGAAGAAGAGCGCTATAATTTTGATGCGCTGAATATACCTGGCTGGCATCCTGCACGCGACATGTGGGACACATTCTGGGTGAAAAACGAGGTCTCCGCAAAGCGAATGCTTATGCGCACGCACACCTCGCCCATGCAGGTCCGCTACATGGAAGCACATAAGGCCCCCTTCCAGATCATCGTGCCGGGACGCACCTTCCGCTACGAAGCGACCGATGCTTCGCACGAGATAAACTTTTATCAGGTGGAGGGGCTCGTGGTGGGGCCGGACGTTACGCTTGCGAACTTCAAGTTCGTCATCGAGGCGTTCTTTAAGCGCTTCTTCGGCAGCGAGGTGGAATTTCGCTTCCGTCCGAGTTATTTCCCATTCGTTGAGCCTGGCGTTGAGGTGGATATCCGACTGCCCGGCGGGAGGTGGCTTGAAGTGATGGGGGCGGGCATGGTGCATCGCAACGTATTCGATGCAGTGAAGTATGATTTCCGCAATGTGCAGGGGTTCGCGTTCGGCATGGGGCTCGACCGCCTCGCAATGATAAAGTATGGCATCCCCGACATCCGCCTTTTTTACTCGGGCGACCTCCGATTCACCAAACAGTTTTAAGATAATGGAAATGTTCGAACGCAAAGAACAACCGAGTCCGCTTCAAGCGTTCCAAGAAAGGATAGCGGCACGCAAAGAAGAAGACATTGCCCGCGGTGGCCCCGCCCACCTCTTTGATGTGGAGCCGAGCGAATTAGGCGATGCGGATAGGGAGATATACGAAAAAATTGAAGCGGGGACCATCACAAGAGATGAATTCAAGGCGTACGACAAGACCATCGGGGGAGGCGTCGCGAAAAGCCGAAAGGAATTCAGGGCATTTATCGCGAATAAATGCATGTCGATTTTTTTGGAGCAAGAGTACGAAAAAATGAAGACTGAACAATGAAATTCTCCTACACATTACTAAAACAATTTGTGCCGCAACTGAAGAGCAAGGCAGAGGCGATTGAACTCCTCTCGACCCATTCCTTTGAAGCGGAAGAGGCGGCGGGGAACACGCTCGAGATAAAACTTCCTGCGAATCGATATTCGGATGCGTCCTCGCATCTTGGTATTGCCGATGAACTTGCGGCCGCGATCAGCGTGAAGCCCGCATACGCGAAACTCAAGAACCTCCCGTTCGTCGAACGAAAGGAGATGCCGAAGAGGGCGCCAAAAAATTTCAGTGTAAGGGTGGAGGACGCGCAACGTTGTCCGCGCTATAGTGCGCAGTATTTCGAGCATGTAAAAATCGGTCCTTCGCCGAAATGGATGCAGGAGGTGCTCACGGAGTGCGGGTTGCGGCCCATTAACAATGTGGTGGATATCATGAATTACGTGATGGTGGAAACGGGTCAGCCGCTTCACGCATTCGATTACGATAAACTTGCGGGAAAGAAGAAGCCGGAGCTCGTGGTGCGGAACGCGAAGAAGGGAGAGTCCATCGTTTCGATAGACGGCACACGCTACCGTCTTGCGCCGGAGATGCTTGTCATCGCCGACCCCGAGAAACCGCTCGCAATCGCAGGAGTGAAGGGTGGCGCGGGCTGTGAGGTGACCGGGGCGACCACGCGCATCCTCGTTGAGGCGGCAAACTTTGATGGCGTTTCCATTATGAAAACCTCGAAGAAGCTGGGACTTACGACCGACGCCTCGCAGCGTTTCTCGCACGGTATTGCACGAGCGCTCACCGAGCGCGGTTTGAACCGTGCGGCGCAGGCGCTTGAAAAATTCGCTGGCGCGAAAGCGGGGGCGCGCTTTGATTCTCTCGCGAAGGCGCCTTCGAAGAAGGAGCTTGCATTCGACGTAGGGGCATGCAATAGATTGCTCGGTACTGAATTCACACGCACCGAGGCGGCGGCGCTCCTGCGCCGGCTTGGATTCGTAAATGCAAAGAAAGACCTTTGGAAGATTCCCGCGCTGCGCACTGATATAGAAACTCAAGAGGACCTTGCGGAGGAAATCATCCGTGTCTATGGTGTGGGGAAACTGAAAGCGGTGCCGCCGCGCATGCCGCTTGCCATTCCCGCGAAGAACGAGCTTGTGGACCTGAAGAGCAAGGTGCGTGAGCTTCTGCGCGGATTCTCGTTCGACGAAGTATACAATCACACATTCGTTTCAAAGGACGATATTTCGCTGGGGAGTCTCTGGCAAGGGGGCGTTGTCGCGCTCGAAAATCCGGTGAGCGCGGAATACGAATATTTGCGTCCGCTGCTTGTGTACGCGGTATCGAAGAACGTGAGTGACAATTTCCGTTATTATGATGCGGTGCGATTATTCGAGATTGGCAATGTGTTCTCTGCGGGCGCGAAGGCGCTCGGAGAAAGAACGCACCTATGTCTGGCCATCGGGGAGAAGAACAAAGAAACCTTTTTCGAATTGAAGGGCGTGGTGAGCCGCCTCCTCGAAGGGCTTGGGCTTGCGGACCACGCAATGGAAGAAATGGAACCGAGCGAGCATTCGCTCTTTCGGGTGAGCGGGCTAACCATCAAAGCAGCTGAAACGGCAATAGGGTATATGGGTTTTTCGCGAGAGAACGTGAGCATTGCCGAGCTTGACCTTGGCGCCATCCTCACGCTCGCGGAAGGAGAGCGCGAATATGAGCCAAGTTCGAAATTTCCGAGCGTGGTGCGCGATGTCTCCATGTTTCTCTCGTTCGAAGAGCGCATTGGCGCGGTAATGGAGGCGGTCGAAGGAGTGAACGTGAAGGTTATCGCGGACGTGGACCTCGTCGATGAATATGCGGACGAGCAGTATGCGGACGAGCAGAGCATCACGCTCCGCATTGTGTTTCGCGCAAAGGATCACACGCTCACAAGTGATGAGGTAGATAAAGAAATGGAGCGCGTGAAGCGGATGCTTGTCGAACGGTTCAAGGTGCGGCTCCGCTAAAGAGAACCCCCGCGTATGCGGGGGTTCTTATTCCCAGTGAACGCTCTTGCGGAATTCCTCGAGGTGCATACGTATTTCGGGATTCCGCTTAAGGGTAGGGTCGTTATTCAAAAGTTCGCGCGCCGCCTCATGCGCGTGTTTTACGAGGTCGGGGTTCTGGATGGCTTTCATCGCGAGGTCGGGCATACCGGTCTGTGCCTCACCGAGGAATTCACCAGGCCCCCGGAGCTTGAGGTCCATCTCGGCAAGCTCAAAGCCGTTCCTTGCCTCGACGATTGCCTTGAGGCGGGTGCGTGTTGCGGCGGAGGGCGAGGCGGCAAAGAGGAGACAGTATGATTGGTGGGCACCCCGCCCCACGCGTCCCTTGAACTGATAGAGCTGGGCAAGTCCGAACCGTTCGGCGCCCTCTATCATCATGATGGTCGCGTTCGGCACATCAACGCCGACCTCAATGACCGAGGTGGCGACCAAAATATTCGTTTCGTTTTTCTGGAAGGCGTGCATCACGGACGCCTTTTCTTTTGCGCTCATTTTGCCATGGAGCATGGCGACCGTGAGGTCGGGGAATAGCTCACGCGAGAGGCGCGCGTATTCTTCTTTGACCGATTTTACTTCGCGCGCAATGAGGGTGGCGCGGTCCGTAGGTTCTTCGGGCTTTTCAATGCGCGGGCAGATAACGAATGCCTGGCGCCCCGATACTATCTCGTCGCGAATGAACTGGTACGCCTGCACACGCTCCTCGGGAAGGACGGCCCGCGTTTTGATGGGCTTCCGGCCTTTCGGTAATTCAGTGATGAGGGAGAGGTCGAGATCGCCAAAAAGGGTGAGCGAGAGTGTGCGGGGGATGGGAGTTGCGGACATCGAGAGGAAGTGGGGCGTCGACCCCCCTGCTTCTTCGAGCGCGGCGCGCTGGCGTACACCGAAGCGGTGTTGTTCGTCGACGACGACAAGGGCGAGGGAACGGAAGGCGACCGACTTTTGAATAAGCGCGTGGGTACCAACTACGATGCGAATCTTCCCCGAGGTGATTTCTTTGAGAAGCGATGGTTTCGCAATGATTGATTCAAGACCGTTTCCGTAAGAGATGCGCGTTTCACCTGCAGTGAGGAGTGCCACGCCGTGCTCATAATTCGGGAAAAGTTTATTGAAGGTGAGGTAGTGCTGACGCGCAAGAATTTCAGTCGGCGCCATAAAGGCGGCCTGGTGGCCATGCGCAGCGGCCGCATACGCGGCAAGCCCCGCAATGACCGTTTTTCCCGAGCCGACGTCTCCCTGGAGAATACGGTTCATAGGGTGGGGTCGTGCGAGGTCTTTGAGGATTTCCCAGAGCGAGCGTTTCTGTGATTCGGTGAGCGCGAAGGGAAGCGCCTCGATGAGTGACTTTATAAGGGGGATATCCGTAGGGATAGAGGGCGCGGTTTTTGCAGCAAGCGTGCGCCGTTGAAGTGCGGTCGTGAGCTGAAGGAAGAAAAGGTCTTCAAAGGCGAAGCGGCGGCGCGCGGCAAGCGCGTCATCGATATTCTCGGGGAAGTGAATATTCGCGAGTGCCTCATTTATTTCCGGAATATGCTGTGCGCGGAGCACTGCTTCGGGGAAGAGCTCGGGAATATGCGGCAGGCGTTTTAAAATCGGCTGGATAAGGTAGCGAATACCCTTCGAGGTAAGGCCGCGCGTTTCCGAATAGACGGGCACGATGCGCGCGGTGTGCTTCGTCTCGTGGTGTGCGTGTGCGGAAACGAGCTCATAGGTAGGATTCGAGAGATAGAGTTCGCCGCTCTTTTTTGAAGCAACCACTTTCCCGGCAAAGTTCGCCATGCGGCCGGGCTGGAGCACGTTTTTAATGTAGGGCTGGTTGAACCAGGTCGCGCGAATAGTGCCCGTGTGGTCGGAGAGTTCCGCCTCGACCAAAAAAAGCGAACGCCGCCAGGTATTGCGGCTTTTAATTGATTCGACGGTCGCGGTGATGGTAACCTCCTCGCCCGGGTTCAACTCTTCTATCGTAAAGACATGGGAGAAGTCCTCATAGCGGACAGGGAAGTGCCACAGGAGGTCGCGCACCGTTTCGATGCCGAGTTTTTTCAGTTTAGGAAGGAAGCGTGTCTGGATGCCATCGATGCGGGAGAGCGGGGTGTGGAGTTCCACCATTGCGGCAATAGTATACTACTTTTTTACCAAATTTTAAACTATGCTCGCGGGGAATAAAACCACTGAATTCACTCATGCCTCGCGGCGAGGCAATCTGTTGCCGCATGGGATTATAATAAACATTGTGACGGCCGTCACAATGTTTATTGGGTCAGTGCTTTATTTCACTCACTTGTGCCCCCACTAGGATTTGAACCTAGAACCAACTGCTTAAGAGGCAGCTGCTCTACCGTTGAGCTATAGGGGCCTCGAATAACGAACATTAGTATACCAATTTTTTGCATATTGGCAATGCGTGTGTTTGAATGGAGGTGCGCCCCTGTAGTGAAACGGATATCACGACAGGCTTCGAACCTGTTATTGGGGGTTCAAATCCCTCCGGGGGCACACGAGCGAAACGCTTGAGCGTTTCGCGTGAGGATTTGAACCGCCGGAGCATGTCCCGAGGAGTACCGAGGGACGCGAGGCGATGCCCAGCCCGAGGGAGCGTGACGACGCGACCGAGAGGCGCGGGGCAAATCCCTCCGGGGGCACAATTCAGTTATAATTACCCTAATGAAGACGAAGATTCCTTCGGAAGTCGAATCTATCGCGCGCATACTTTCTGACGCGGGTTTTGAGACGTATCTCGTGGGCGGCTGCCTGCGCGATATGCTCCTCGGCGTTACGCCGAAAGATTGGGATATCGCGACGAACGCAACGCCTGACAAGGTGCAGGAGCTTTTTTATAACTTCGGCGGGCGCACGAGAGAGGACCCCGCAACGGTATACGAGAATACGTTCGGCACGGTAGCGATAAAAACCACGGCGGAAGATGAGACGTTAAAGATTGTGGAGGTAACCACCTTTCGCACGGAGAGTGCCTACTCCGACAAGCGCCATCCGGATGAGGTGCAGTTCGCAAAGACGATAGAAGACGACCTCTCGCGCCGCGACTTTACCGTGAACGCGATGGCGTTCAATTTATCGAGTGCACGGCTTACGAAGTCGCACCTCGTAGACCCCCACAACGGCATGGAAGACCTCGAGAAAAAGATACTTCGCACGGTAGGTAACGCACGCGAACGATTCGAGGAAGACGCGCTGCGTCTCATGCGCGCGGTGCGGTTCGCCGCACAGCTCGAGTTTGCAGTCGAACACGAGACGCGCGAGGCAATAAAGGCGAGCGCGGGGCTTCTCGAGGCTATTGCAAAAGAGCGCATCCGCGATGAGTTCATAAAACTCGTGATGACGCCGCGCGCCGCCGCAGGCATTATCGAAATGGAGGACTTGGGTCTTTTGAAATACGTAATGCCCGAACTGCGCGAAGGGCTTGGGGTGGGGCAGAACAAGCACCACATCTATTCGGTGTTCGACCACAACGTACGCGCCTTGAACTACACAGTGGAGAAAGAGTACTCGCTCGTGGTGCGCCTCGCCTCACTCTTGCACGACGTGGGGAAGCCGCGCACGAAAGGAGGGGAGGGCCCCGATTCTACGTTCTACAACCACGAGGTGGTGGGCGCAAAGATGACGCTGAAGATCATGGATCGGTTAAAGTTCCCGCGCGACATCGCGGAGCGCGTGACGCATCTCGTGCGCTGTCACCTTTTCTATTACAACGTGGGCGAGGTGACGGAGTCGGGGGTGCGCCGCTTCTTGAGCCGCGTGGGTCCCGAGAACGTGGATGACCTGCTGCAAGTGCGCGAAGCAGACCGCATCGGTTCGGGCGTGCCTAAGGCCTTTCCCTACAAACTTCGCCATCTCCTTTTCATGATTGAGAAGGTGAAGAACGACCCTATTAGCCCCAAAATGTTGAAGCTCGACGGCAATGAGTTAATGAAGCTCCTCAACATCAAGCCGAGCAAGCGGGTAGGGAACATTCTCGCAGTGCTGTTGGACGACGTGCTCGTCGACCCCGCAAAGAACGAGGCAGAATATCTCGGTAACCGCGCGAAAGAGTTGAATCTCCTCGACGACGCGGAGCTTGAAACGAAAGCGCTTCATGCAAAGGAGCAAAAGGAAGAATTCGAGTCGGGGGTTGAAGAAGAGATGAAGAAGAAGTACTATGTGAAATAGTTCGGGCCGACCCGGACATTCGGACAAAAGCATTCGGGCTGTAAACGCAGACGTTTGCATCCCATCGCTCGGACAAAATGAATACGAAACGCATTCATTTTGCTCCTTCGCTCGGGCTGTAGTATACCGGTAGTACGCACGCTTCGGGTGCGTGTAGACTGGGTTCAATTCCCAGCAGCCCGACAAATACACAAAGACCTCCGCTTGGCGGAGGTCTTTGTGTATCCATGTCGTTGTGGGAATTGAACAGAGTACTGTTCAATTCCCGTGCAGCGGAGGAACGGGAGCGACGGAGTGCAGAGTTCAGCAGAACTCTGCCCCGACTCGTTGTGGGAATTGAACAGGAAGGGGGTCTTTTGCGGTGACCGAGCTGCGTCTTGGAGCGTGTGCAAGATTTTCCCGCTTCGAGCGTCTATACTTATATCGAACATATGTTCAAAAAAGCGCTCATATTCGGGAATAACAAGCACGAAGCGTATGCGCTGCTCCACAACGCAGGCCTCACACTCGTCGAAAAAGACCCCGACCTTGTGGTGTGTTATGGCGGCGATGGAACCTTTCTCCATGCCGAACATGCCCACCCAGGGATTCCGAAGCTTATGCTCCGCGACAGCCGCGTGTGCAAGCTCTGCCCACCCCTCTCGAATGAGGTGGTGATAGCGCGCCTCAGAGAAAAAAAATTTAAGAAAATCGAGATAGAGAAGCTTGAATGTCGCGCGAAGGGGAAGACGCTCTACGGAGTGAACGACATCGTGGTGCACAATAAGGACCCGCGCCACGCGATGCGCTACACGCTCTCGATTGATGGAGTGCGACAGGGCGCGGGCGAGATAATCGGCGACGGCATCGTCGCGGCAACGCCGCTCGGCTCGACCGGCTACTACCGCTCCATCGCGGACAGCTTTTTTGAGGTGGGTATCGGGCTCGCCTTCAACAACTCGACTGAGCAGCTCGACCACATGGTGCTTACCGACGAACGAAAGATAACGCTCCACGTGGTGCGCGGTCCCGCGGTCGTCTATGCGGACAATCAGAGCGAATACATTGAGCTCGAGGCGGGGGAGGAGACGCACATTGTAAAATCAAAAAAAATCGCTACAATGGTGAGGGTATTGTAGCAGAGCCGGGCCTGTACTATCGTACAGCCCCTCGCTCGGACGAAATGTGCGTTCTGCCCATTTCGCTCCTTCGCTCGGGCCTGTAGTAAAGTGGTATTACGCGGCATTCGCATTGCCGAGTCGCGAGTTCGATTCTCGCCAGGTCCACAAAACAACCCCGCCAAATGGCGGGTTGCTGTTTTGAGGCAAGAGAGAATCGAACGGGAAGGGGGTCGGGGAAACGGGAGTTTCCCCGTGGCGGAGCACACGAACCGCCGGGTTCGTGGGAGCGAGTTCGTTGCGGACGAGCGACGTTCGCTTCTCGCCAGGTCCACAAACGATAACGCGCAGCAAAGCTGCGCGTTTTTGATATGTTAGAATATAAATTGAGGTAATGCTGAAAAGTCTCATAAAACTCGCGGTAGTTTTTTCCGTAGAAGAGAGAAAAAAACACTAAAATAAATTGTCGATAATATGAAAGGATTTATCGCTGATATTGAGAAGATGGCGCGGGAGAACGAGTATTTTAGGAAGGTGCTCTACACGGCGAAGAACAGCCAGCTTGTGCTGATGGCGTTAAAACCAAAAGAGGAGATAGGCGAGGAGGTCCACCACCTTGACCAATTTTTACGCATCGAAGAGGGCGAAGGCTTCGCGATATTAAATGGCGTGAGCACGCCAATTCGGGATGGTTCGGCCATCGTGGTGCCCGCAGGAACGAAGCACAATGTCGTGAACGGTTCAGCGACGCGCGCGATGAAGCTCTACACGGTATATTCTCCTCCAGAACACATCGACGGGAAGGTGCACGCGACGAAGGCGGAAGCGATGGCGGATACGGGCGACGAGTTTGATGGCAAAACTACAGAGGAGTAAAAAGAAGCCCCCGCGACCGGGGGCTTTTTGTCCACATGAGGAGACGGGCGGAGCGGGGGAATCCCGTGTAAAATGAAAATTGAATGACGAACGCGATATTTGACTTAGCGATGGTGGTGCTGATAGGCGCCGCGTTCGGCGTGGTGGCGAAATTACTCCGCCAGCCGACCATTCTCGCATATTTGGCGACGGGGTTGCTTATCGGCGCATTCGGGTTTATTTCGGTGGGCGGCAATGAAACCTTTGAAACATTTTCCGCGCTCGGGAGCATGCTGCTCCTGTTCTTAGTCGGTCTCGAGATAGATTACACGACCTTTAGGCTTGTGGGGCGCGCATCGGTCATCGTGGGGCTTACACAGCTGCTGCTCACGTTCGGTGCGGGGTATGTGCTCGCGCATGCGTTCGGTTTTGCGCCGATGGCTTCGGCCTACGTTGCCCTCGCGCTCTCATTCTCGAGCACGATTATCGTGGTGAAGCTCCTCTCCGACAAGCGGGATTTGAACAGTCTTTACGGGAAGATAAGCGTAGGCATGCTCCTTGTGCAGGACCTTGTGGCGATACTCGTGCTCGTGGTGCTCTCGGGCATCCAGCGCGGAGAAGCGGTATCGCCGGTTGCCGTGGGACTCACGGTGCTTCAGGGCATCGCGCTTTTTATTGTGATGCTCTACCTCGGGCGCAAGGTGCTCCCCGCGATATTCGACCGCGTCGCGCAGTCACACGAACTTCTCTTCCTGGTGAGTCTTGCGTGGGTATTCACGGTCGCCGCGGCCGTTTCCCGTATTGGATTCTCGGTCGAGATAGCGGGGTTCCTCGCGGGTATTGCGCTTGCGAACTCATCAGAGCACCACCAGATCGCGCAGCGCATTAAGCCCCTCCGCGACTTTTTCCTTATCGCGTTCTTCGTGGTATTAGGCGCCAAGGCGGCATTCGCGAACTTGAGCGGGCTTGCGCTGCCGGTCCTTGCATTCTCGCTTTTCGTACTGCTCGCAAAGCCGCTTATTGTAATGACGCTTATGGGGCTTATGGGATACCGGAAGCGGACGTCCTTTATGACAAGCATGACGATGGCCCAGATATCGGAGTTCAGCCTTGTGCTGCTGACCCTCGGCGTGGCGGTGGGGCACATCGATCTTAATATACTTTCGCTTATGACCGCGGTGGGCGTCGTCACCATTGTGACCTCGTCGTACATGATACAGTTCGGTGATTCTATCTACCGGTTCCTGCGCCGCGGGCTCGTTATCTTTGAACGCGCAAAGAGCGCGGAACAGTGGAGTGTTGACCACGAAAAGAAGTTTCCCATCGTGCTCATTGGATTCCACCGCGTAGGGGAGAGCATCGCGATGGGTTTGCCGCGCGAGAAGCTTCTCGTCGTCGAGTTTGACCCGGAGAAAGTGAAGAAGTTGAAGCGGGGCGGGTATCACCATGTATTTGGCGATATCGCGGACCCTGAGATTTTTTCCTCGCCCTTTATGAGCGAGGCGGAGCTCGTTATTTCAACGAGCCCTGATTATGAGGACAACCGCGCGCTTATTGCGGCAATGAAGCACCATGAAAAACGTCCGAAGCTTGTTGTGCGCGCGGAAACGGAACGCGACGCAGAAGCGCTCTACCACGCGGGCGCGGACTATGTCCTGTTCCCGCACCTTACCTCCGGCCAATATTTCGGAAAGACTATCGCGATAGACCCGGAGATGAAGATTTTGGAGCAGCTCAAAGCGAAGGATATGTCGCTTCTGAAGAACCTGAAGAATCAGGCAGAAATTCTCATCTAACAGCCCGTGTAGAAACGGTAGAGGTGGACGAGTACGTAGGGGACGAGCTCAAAGATGAGGCTCCGCTTCGAGGACACGTTGTTGAATCGCCGGTTGCGGATGGCGGCAAAGAGCGCGGGGATGGATTGTTCGGCAACTTCGACTTCGGCATAGCTTACGTTCAAGAAGCGGAGGTCGTGCGTATCAGAGGTCGCAATAAGGGGGAGCGAGAGGCGCGCGGCAGCTGCTGCCGCTTTTTTGTTCGGATTGTAGAACGTTGAATAGAACCAAGTCTGTTCCACTGCATCGAAAAGAGATGGGTGGCGGAAGAGCTCGTCGTTCAACGAATAGCGTGCGCCGAGGTACGGGTGCGGTGCGATGATGAATATCTGCGGGTGGGCGCGCTTGTACGCGGCGAGTTCGGCAAAGGTCCGCACGCGCATGACCTCCGCGGTGGGGTTCAGTATCACCACATGCTTCCCCTCAATCGTGCGTTCGATGCCGGGGATGAAAAGAATACTGCGCCTTTCCGCTTCCGCGTGGTATTCAGGCTTGTCGACGAGCGTATTGTGGCAGGTAAGGGTAAGCACGGAAAACCCAAGCTTTTGAGCCTCATTGAGCGCATCAATGAACGAGTAATTGATGGAATCCTCGGTGTCATCGCTTGCATGGAGATGGAGATTGGCCTTCAGTTTCATATGAAGTTCCTGTTCATTCGTATGCTATAATGATAAGCGAAATATAAAAAGGTCGACAGCCAGAGTAAGTATTCATCAATAAAAAAACAACAAAATAACTATGGTATTTCAAGATTGGACGTCAGTAGTGGTAACCTCTTTGCAGAATTTGTGGAATGGCACGATTTCGGTGTTGGCGAACGTCTTGGGGGCGCTTGTGGTGCTTCTCATCGGCCTCATCGTGGCGGGCGGTTTGGGCGCGTTGGTGGAGCGGGTAGTAAATCTCGTGAAGCTCGACAAGGCGCTCTTGAGCCTTGGCCTCAAGGAGTACTTTGAGCGTGCGGGGTTGCAGGTGAACAGCGGTAAGTTCTTCGGTAAGGTCGTGTATTGGTTCCTCGTGGTGGTTTTCCTCCTCGCGGCGACCGATATCCTCGGCTTTTACTCGCTCTCGAACTTCCTCCGCGACATTCTCCTCTACATCCCGAACGTGATCGTAGCGGTGCTCGTGATGCTCGCGACGGTAATCATCGCAAACCTTTTGAGGAAGGTGGTGGGTGCGTCGGTGCGCAGCGCGCGCCTGCACGCGGCTAACTTCTTGAGCCAGCTCACCTGGTGGGCGGTCGTGGTGTTTGGCTTCCTTACCGCGCTCTCACAGCTCGGTATTGCGGTCGCCATCATCCAGTCGCTCGTGACTGGATTCGTGGCGATGCTCGCTATCGCGGGCGGTCTCGCATTCGGCCTTGGCGGCAAGGACTATGCACAGCACCTCCTGAACCGCTTGAAAGAGCGCGTGGAATAACCGCATTCGGGTTGTTTTCGAAAATCCCGCCCCGATGGCGGGATTTTTGTAGAGGGACTTGAAATAATTAACGGTTCAGGGTAATCTATTACCTATTATGGCGTTTGCGATAATCGAAACCGGCGGAAAGCAATACAAGGTCCGCAAGGGAAGCAAAATAAAAATAGAGAAGCTTGAGGGCGAGAAGGGTGTGGCCGTGTCGTTCGACAAGGTCCTCCTGACCGCTGACAAAGATTCTGTGTCCGTGGGCACACCCTTGGTGAAGGGTGCCGAGGTGGCGGGGAAGATAGTGTCCCAGGGCCGCGGCGAGAAGAAGATAATCTTCAAGTATAGTTCAAAGGCGCGCACCCGCAGGAAGAAGGGTCATCGCCAGCACTTCACCGAAGTTGAAATAGTGAACGTGTAGCAAAAACCCGCGCATCGCGCGGGTTTTTGTTCGTGTCCAATATGGCGTATGAAAGCCCGCCCGACACCCTTGCTCAGGGTGTCTCCGGGGCGACGCCCAAGTCTTACCCTTCGCAAGGCTATCGGGCCGGGCCTTCTATTAGTTTCCCGCCATCAGATCCTCCGCTCGAGTGCGCTGCCGAGCGTGTCTTCGTCGGCGAATTCTATTTCGCCGCCGGTGGGAATCCCGCGGCCAAGACGCGTTACGCGTTCCGCGAGGCCCTTGAATTCTTGTGCGACGATACTGGTAACGAAATCGCCGAATGCAGTGGGAGAGAGCGCGGCGACTATTTCTTTCGCCTTGCCGCCGAGCTCGTTCCGTATACGTTCCTCGAGGTGCTTAAGCCGAAGTTTGTGGATGCTCATGAGTGTGCCCTTTTCGGGGAGGTCGCCAAGGACAAGATAATGCCCCTTGAACTTGCCCGTCTTTTCGAGCGAAACGATATCAAGCTCCTTTTCAACGATGGCGATGATGCGCGGGTCGCGATGCGGGTCGGCGCAGATGTCGCAAAGCGCCTCCGTTTCATTTTTCAAAAAGAAGCAGCGCGGGCAGCGGTCGAGCGTATTGAGGCGAGCGAGCGCGTGTTCCAGGCGTATTCGTTCGCCTTTTTCGAGCCCCATGAGGAAAAACGCGAGCCGCGTTGCCATACGGGGGCCGATAGAGGGGAGACGCGAGAATACGTCGATGAATTTGCGGATGGGTTCAGGAAACATGCGTTATTCCTCCTGCGTGTGGACGGTGTCGATACTGTGGAAACGGCCGCGCTCTTTATCGAAGCTGAGTTCGAGAGCACCCGTGGGCCCGTTGCGGTGTTTCGCGACGAGCACGTTCAAAATATCCTGCCCGCCCTCGGGGAGGTCGTTGCGTTCCTTCTCCTCGCGATAGAGGAAGAGTACCACGTCGGCATCCTGTTCCAAACTGCCGGATTCACGGAGGTCGGAGAGGCGGGGAAGTTTTGAATCGCGTTTTTCGATATCGCGCGAGAGCTGCGAAAGGGCGATGACGGGGATATTGAGCTCGCGGGCGAGCGCTTTTAAGCCGCGCGATGTTTCACTGACCTGCTGCACGATGTTATCGCTCGAGGTGCTGGGCTTAATGAGCTGGATGTAGTCGACAATAAGGAGGTCGAGCTTCTGCTCAAGTTGAAGTTTGCGCGCAATGGAGCGCATCTGGAGTACGGTGGGGGAGGAGCTGTCGTCGATATAAATGGGCGCCTTGGATAGCTCATCGAGCGCCTGCTGGACGAGCGCGAACTCGAGTTCGTCGTTCAGCCGTCCGCTCCGGAGGCGCCACATCGGTATCTGTGCCTGGTTCGCGATGATGCGGTCGATGATCTGGTCGCGCGACATTTCAATGGAGAAGATGCCGACCGCGTGACCCGCGAGCGCCGCCTGGCGCGCGATGTCGAGCGAGAACGCCGTTTTACCGGTCGAAGGGCGCGCGCCGAGAATGATAAGGTCGGAACGCTGGAAGCCCGAAAGGAGATTGTCGAGTCTTGTGAAGTATGAGGGAACGCCGCGGAGTGTGCCGTGGTCGCCCTGGTGAAGCTTCTCAAGGCGCTCATACGCGGCAGGGAGGTCTTCTTTAATGTGCGCGAACTTTTGTGGCCGCGAGCGCTGGGAGATGCCGAATATTTTCTGTTCTACCTCGTCGAGAAGGGACTCGAAGTCCGCGTGCTCGAACGCCTGCTCGTTAATGTCGGACGAGGCGTTGATTATTTCGCGGCGTACGTGCTTTTCTTTTACGATGTTCGCGTACTGCTCGACGTGCGCCGAGGTGGGCACGCGTGAAACGAGGTCGGTGAGGTAGTCAGTGCCGCCGATATCTTTAAGCGCCTTCTTTCCCTTCAATTTATGGGAAACGGTGAGGATGTCGATGGGTTCGCTGTGCTCAAAAAGCTCGAGGATAGTCTCGTATATTTTTTGGTGGCCCGGGTGGTAAAAATCGGAGGGCGAGAGGATATCCGCGACGTGGATGACCGCGTTCTTGTCGAGGAGAAGGGCACCCAACACGGATACTTCGGCATCGAGGTCCTGCGGGGGAACTTTAAATCCGGGCTTCTTAGTGTGCGGCATAGGCTACGATTTCGGCGTGCGCCTCACGAAGGGCCCGAGAGGCGTGTCGTCTACTGTGTATCCTAAACCAAGTACGTCCTTCCGCAAAGCATCGGCCTGCGTAAACTGTTTACTTCCTCTGTATAACTCCCGTTCGTTGGCGAGCGCCTCCGCCTCGCGGGTAGCTTTTTCCGGCACAAATTCGATGCCGAGCATTTCGAAGGCGTTGACGATCTGTCCGAGCGCGGTCTTTGCCTCCTTGCGGGAGAGTTTCCAGAGGTGGGGGTTCAGTTCATTAATGAAAGCGAATACGGCGGCAAAGGCCTCCGGTGTATTGAAATCATCAAGGAGCGCCGCATGCCACCGAGCTTCAAGCGATTGTTCATCGAACATGAACATTCTGTCCGGTGCACCGATGCGCATGCCCTTCCTTGAAATGAAGAGGAGCTTGTCGAGCGTTTCCTGCAGCGAGGCGACCGAGCGAACGGCCTGCTCTATCGTGGCATCGTCAAAATTAATGGGGGAGCGATAATGGTGGGAGAGTACGAGCCAGCGGAGTACCAGCGCGGGGTACGTCGCGAGGAATTGTTCGATGGTCACGAAATTCTTGAGGCTCTTCGACATCTTCTCGCCGCGCACGCGCATAAAGCCTGTGTGGAGCCAGAGCTTCACGAAGGGTTTTTTGCCGGACGCCGCCTCCTGCTGTGCAATCTCCGCTTCATGATGGGGGAATTTGAGGTCTTCTGCACCGCCGTGAATGTCGTACTGCGGACCGAAGAGTGCCTCGGTGATGGCAGTGTCCTCGATGTGCCAGCCGGGGCGGCCCCACCCGACCGAGGCGCGCCACGCAGGTTCGCCGTTCACCAGCATGAATTTTTTTGAGGCGTTGCGGGGATGCGCATCGATGAATTTCCAGAGCGCGAAATCGCCGCGGTTCTTTTTCGCGATTTGTTCGTCGATGCGCGTTACCGCATCTTCCGCCTGGGTCGCAGTACGGCCGGAGAGTTTGCCATAGTCGGGGAAGGTGGTGATGTCGAAGTAGTAGCCGCTCTCTTCAATGCGGTAGGCGAACCCTTTCGCGATGAGCCGTTCCACTTGGGAGACGATTTGCGGGATGAACTTGCTCGCGGGCGCGTAGGTATCGACCGAGCGCACGCCGATGTGTTTCATGGTGCGCTGATAGGCACGCTCATATTCTTTCGCAAGTTTTGCGGGAGTAGTATCCGCTTCGCGCGCACGGTCGATTATTTTGTCATCCACGTCGGTGATGTTCTGCAGATAGAAAACCTGCCACCCCTCTGCGCGGAGAAAACGCACAAGCGCATCAAAGGCGATATAGGTGCGGGCATGGCCGAGGTGCGCGGCATCATAGACGGTCGGGCCGCACACGAAGATGTTGAGAGGGCGCCCTTCGGGGCGTTCCACCTCCTCTTTTTTGCCCGAGAGCGTGTTGAATAATTTCATAAAGGGATTACTTGCTCCAGTTCAGAATAACGTTGTCGATACGCGGGGTGTCGGTCTGGAGGAGGTTGCTCCTCAAGCGGACGCGGTAGCGGAGATATCTCATATTATTCACTTGAACGGGATCTACGCAAATGGGGGTCGAGGGGGGGGCGTTGCCGCCGGAGTTGATGCCGCCGCGGTAGCCCGCGGCACACGGTGCGCTGTAGTAATCAAGCGAAGTGCCGCTTGGCCCCACGAAGCTCCACGGACCGGCAGAACTCGATGAGGCAGCGACCTGGAAGTCGACATAGGTCTGCTGGTTCGTGCCGTTCGCGTTTTGTACGCCGAGCCAGGTGATGCTGTTCAGGGTTGCGCCGCCCACCGACTGCGTGTCGACGGTCGCGGATTCGAGGTAGGCGACCGAAGAGGTTGCGCGCCAGCTGCTCACTACCTTGTAGTTCGAGGTGCCGCAGCTCGAATTATTCGCGCAATTGAAGCTTATCCAGCCGTCGATGTCGCTCCAGGCATATCCGCTGAAGGTTCCCGAAAGGGAGTCCACGGTCACGCCCCAATAACCAGGGCTCCCTGGCGTGCCGCAGCCCGGGTTCGTATTCTGACAGCTAAAGCTGACCCACCCCGCGTAGTCATTCCACGCGTATCCCGAGAGCCAGCCCGACGCATCCGCGTTAGTGCAGGTACCATCCGACTGGTGAATACCTGCGAGGCCATTGCAGACGCCATAGTTCGAGCTCGCACAGATATTGCCGCTCGGCGAAGTCGAGCAATCGAATGAGAACGCGCCCAGCGATGAACTTGCGTATCCGAACATTGCAGAACCCGCGAGTTGTACCGTATTCGTTGAATAGTGGTCGAGCCAGCCGGCGACATCATCCCAGGCGAAGTGCTCGGAAATGAGCGCGCTGATATTGGTGGCGGCGCCCGCGCGGCGCAGCAAGAACGCAGCACCCGCGAGGAGCACGAGCGTGAGGGCAAGCACCGCAGACCAGTGGACCTTTCGGTCAGGCATAGGTATCTCAATTATAAACTACCACTGTATAAAAACACCCCGCCTCTCCGTGCGAGTGGCGGGGTTTATTCAGCGCCTCCGGTATACGAAGTACGTGATGGCGGCGCTTGTCGAGAACGCGAAGCCGAGGAGCTGAAGGTGGATAATCGCGGGAGCGACCGCCGTCGCCGCGAACCACTCAAGGCGGAACGTGAGTGCGGGGATAAAATAGGCGAGTATGCAGAAATGCGCCCATTGCCGCACAAGGGTCCTGCCGAATACTGTTACACGAAGGAATTGCCGCGATTCGCCATACGCCGAGCCGAAAAAAATCGCGGTAATATACGCGGCGAGAATGAAAACGTTCAAAATCACCTCCTTGTGGTATGAAAAAGCTAAAAAAAGTATGACGTTGTTCACAAAAAAATGCAATTTCAATCTGATACAATTAGGGTATGTCGAGAAAGCAGATACTCGTTATCGTTGGCTTGGCGGTTTTGGCATTCGTATTATTCGAGCTCGGCTTATTTGCAACAAAACCACTGCCGAAATCGCCCGTGACCGGTCTCGATATTCTGGAAAAGAAAGGCGCAACCTCAACCACACCCATGGTATTTTCTCCCGAAGTGCCGAAAGATGCGGCTGTTACGAAGCCGGTGGGCGTAGTGACGCCGGCACCAAGCGGCGGAGGGAGTATTTACGGCCACTATGCGATACAAGCGACCGCAAGCGGTTTTAATCCGAACTCTATCACCGTGAAAAAGGGAGATGTGGTGAATTTGCAATTGTACGCGATAGATGCGAAATATGATTTTTCACTGCAGGGGTATGGCAACTATCTTGCGGTAGAAAAA
>JAKAID010000012.1 GCA_021814545.1 bacterium | reverse complement strand
CATCGCAAGGATTTTCCCCGACTTCGGCTCCTGAATGAGAATGGAACCGCCGCTCGCTTTATACGCTACGACGAGGTTCTTCAATACCTGCTCTGCCTCTGCCTGTAAATTACGGTCGATAGTGAAGTACACATCGTCGCCCCTTTGAAGAGATTCGTTGTCCAGCTTCTCGATACCATAGAGCCCGACCGGGTCCACCTGCTTCTCTGTCTTTCCTACAAAACCAACGAGCTGCGAAGCAAGCGATTCGAACGGATAATAGCGATACTGCGCGTCGACCACCTCGACGCCCGCAATGTCGGCGTTGTTTACCGCACTCACCTTCGCCTCGTCCGCCTTGTCGACGAGCGAGTAGTAACTCAACCCCGAGGAAAATACCTCTTTTAGCTTCGCCTCGCTTATGTCGAGCAGGGGCGCGAGTGTTTTCGCGGCCGCGGCGGGGTCTTCCACCTCTTTCGGTATCGCCACGATGTGCGGGAATTCTTTGTTGAGCGCTACCGGTATCGCGGCGCCGCTTCTATCAGAAAAATAAATCTGGCCGCGGCGAAGCTGCTGTTTATCAGCAAGCTCGTTGCGTGCGGCGACTTTCTCAAGATAATCAGAACCCTTCAGTATCTGAAGGGAGTAAAGTTTATAACCCAAAAGGGTAAAGAGGATGCTGAAAAATCCAGCGAGAATGTAGAATCGTGCCCTCATTGTTTGCTCGTGAGATACTGCGGCGTACGCTCGAGCGTTAATCCGGAATTTGTCGCGACTGCTTGCAGACGAGCAGGGTCAGTAAGACGGTAGTATTCGTTTTTGAGATCCGCGTTCGCGGTCTTTAATTCGATAAGCTGTTTTTTAAACGCCTCAAGCTCATGCTTTTTCTCCACAAGCGCACTATTTCCCGTGATATATAACGCACCGCCCACTAATACTACCGCAAAAAGTGCGATGAGAAAATATTTCAATTCTGCTTTTTTCTGTGGACAAATGATGGTCATGAGTTTTTATAAATAATGTTCGTGTTCGGTATGAGGTGTTGGCGCTTCTTGCGGCATCCAGCGAATGGCTCTTAGCTTTGCGGAGCGGCTTCGCGGATTTTTTTCCACTTCTTCGTCCGTGGGCGCGAGCGGCTTCTTCATGAGAAGCTCTGCCTTCCCTTCTTTCGCAAGTTCTTGGAACTTTTTCTTCACAATGGTGTCCTCGAGCGAGTGGAAGGTGATTACGGCGACTCTCCCTCCGGGCTTCAGCACCCCATCAAGGCTATTCAGTATCGATTCGATGTTCTCGAACTCGTGATTCACGTAGATGCGGAGCGCCTGGAACGTCTTCGTCGCCGCGTGTATCCGCCCGTGGCGAAACCGTGCAGGCGTTGCCGTGACCACGATATCGGCGAGCCGCCGCGTCGTCATAATGCGCGCCGTACGCCGCTCTTCCACGATGCGCTTCGCTATCTGGCGGGAGAAGCGTTCATCGCCGTACTGGTAGAGGATATCGGCAAGCTCGTTCTCGCGGTAACTGTTCACCACCTCCGCCGCGCTTATGCCGCCCGTCGTGTAGCGCATATCAAGCGGACCATCGTGGAGGAAGCTGAACCCGCGCTTCGCGTCCTCGACTTGCGTCGAAGAGAAGCCGAGGTCGAGGAGAAGCCCGTCCGCTTTCGGCAGTTCCTCATCCTTCAGGATTTCCGGAATTGCGGTATAGCTCGCATTGCGCACGATAACGCGCTGCACCTCGCCGCTCTCCGGCACCTTAAAGTGGAGCACTGCATCCGGGTCCCAATCGGTCCCGAGGAACATGCCGAACTTCCCTACGCGTTTAATAAGCTCGCGCGCATGCCCTCCTGCCCCCAGCGTACCGTCAATCATGAACTCGCCGGGTTTGGGGTCGAGCGCCTGGAGCACCTCCTGTAAAAGAACGGGCGTGTGCATACCCTATATGCCGAGCTCACCCAGCTTCTCGGCAATCTCATCCGACGCGGACTCCGTCTTCGCCTTATACTCCTCCCACTTCTCCGCGTCCCAGATCTCCAACCGGTTGTAGAGGCCCGCCACTACAACCTGTTTTTTCATCCCCGCGTATTCGCGGAGGTAATCTGGTACGAGAACCCGCCCCTGCCCATCCACCGTGACGTCCGTTGCGCCGGCAAGCATCAACCGCGCGAATGCGCGTGAGTTCGCCTGCGCGAGCGGCAACGCCACCAATTTTTTTGCCAAATTTTCCCACTCCGCGAGGCTGAATACGAACAAGCAGTGGTCCAACCCGCGCGTGACGATGGCGCCCTTCGCGAAAAGCTCCCGAAACTTTGCTGGTATCGCAAGGCGGCCCTTTTCGTCTACGTTATGTTTGAATTCTCCAAGAAGCATGGTGTTCGTACTTATCCCCAGATTCCTGCCTTATCCACACGGTTATCCACTTTCCCCCACTTCTATACACCAGTATACCACTTCACGTTCGTGGGTCAAAAATCACCCGCAAACAAGCTACCGCTAATAGCCCTTTATTCATGCAGGTTCTTTCGGGTTCTCCTATGGTTATCAACAGGGGCATTTGCATGCCTTTTGTCCGCGCCCATTTTTGAGTAATCCCCACCGAAGACTTACGGTATAATGAAGCTAATCCATATGGTTAAGGGCATAAAAAAGTTCTTCAGAGCGGTTGGGCCGGGGGTAATAACGGGGGCAGCTGACGACGACCCCTCGGGAATCGCCACCTATTCGCAGACCGGGGCGCAATTCGGCTATTCCCAGCTCTGGACAACCACCGCGCTACTCCCCTTCATGGTCGCGATACAGGAGGCGTGCGCACGCATTGGCGCCGCGACCGGGAAAGGCATCGCGGCCGTCGTGCGCGACCACTACAACAAAAAAATCCTCTACTTTCTCGTGGGGCTCATCGTTATCGCGAACACAATAAACATCGGCGCCGACCTCGGCGCGATGAGTGCCGCAGCCCAACTCGTCATTCCCCTTCCTTTCGCGCTCTACGCGCTCTTCTTTACCGTGCTCATTCTCGTTCTCGAAGTGTTCATGTCCTACCGCTCCTATGCGAGCGTGTTGAAGTGGCTCGCGCTCACGCTCTTCGCGTATCCCGTCACCGTGTTTATGGTCTCGCAGCCCTGGGGCGAGATACTTCGCGCTACCTTCGTACCGCATATTGAGCTTTCGTTCCCCTTCCTCTTTATTTTCACGGGCGTTCTCGGCACCACCATCTCGCCCTATATGTTCTTCTGGCAGGCATCGGAAGAAGTTGAAGAAGAAAAAGCAAAACATCTCCTCTCGCATGGCGTGCCGCACATCACGCAGCGGTTCTTGAAACACATTCGTCTCGACACGTCGGTCGGTATGTTCTTCTCGCAGTTCGCGACCTGGTGCATCATCGTTGTTGCGGCAACCGTGCTCCACAGGAGCGGGGTTACCAATATCTCGACCGCCGCAGATGCCGCACAGGCGCTCGAACCGCTCGTGCGCACCTTCCCGAACTCCGGCCTTCTTGCAAAACTTATTTTCTCCATCGGCATCATCGGCCTCGGCCTCTTGAGCGTACCTGTGCTCTCTGCCTCCGCTTCGTACGCGCTCTCGGAAACACTGAACTGGAAGGAAGGGTTAAATCTGAAACTTAAAAAAGCCCACGGCTTCTATGGCATTATCACCATCGCCACGCTCATTGGCCTCGGCATCAATTTCATCGGCATCGACCCCATTCAGGCACTCATCTACACTTCGGTTTTGAACGGCCTCGCCGCCGTACCCCTCATCTTCTTTATTGCGCGCATCGCCGAAAGCCCTGCAATTATGGGCAATTTCAAAAGCGGTGTCCTCTCCCGCATCTTTGTCTGGGGCACGTTCGTATTTATTGCCGTTGTCGCAGTATTCATGGCACTCTCTTTCTTCCACGGCGCCTAACGAAAGGCGCTGAGGGAGCAAACAAGAAGGCCTCTCTCAACCCGCTCACGCCCCAGAGGGCTGCGCTTCCGTTTAGGTTTCGAGAAACCTTCTTGCTTGCCCCCGTTTTTGGGAAGCCTCCTCCTTGCTTCGAGGAATAATCCCGCAGCCGCGAAAGCGGGGGGGGTACGCACCCCATAGCGAGCTCCGATACTCTTGGCGAGAGGGTAAGACTTGGGCGTCGCCCCGGAGACACCCTCGAGCTCAAGAGTGTCGGGCGAGCCCCGCCTTGCGCCTTCATCATAAAATTGGTATAAAGATACCAGTTTATTTCAGTGTTTCGGGCAATTAGCTCAGCTGGTTAGAGCGTTGCATTCACATTGCAAAGGTCACTGGTTCGAATCCAGTATTGCCCACAATCCATGCCAAAAAAAACATTGGAAATCTTTCGCAAAATACTAGAAAACAAAGAGCTCTCCGAAGAGCTTGAGCGAGTCAGCCCCGGTATCATTGCAAAAATGTCGGGAAATATTATGTCCTCATGGCTTCCCCATGGCGTGAGAAGAAAAGTTGCAATGCTTGTAATAACGGTAAGTTCGTTGGTCGGGGGAATGGTTTATGATCTTCGATGGCTTTATCTGCTTTTCCTTCTTCCACTTTTCTCTCCGCGAATTGTTGGAGAACTCACTGTTTTCTTCGGCAAGTTGCGAAAATAAAACACCCCTTGCGGGGTGTTTTTGTATAAAAAACGGCGCGGAACACCGCGCCGTTCTTGCTAATCGTCATGGTCGAGCGAATCCCAAAGGAGCCTTTCGGCCCTGCCCCACCCGCCCCGCACGAGCAACCGGGTCAGGTCGACTTGGGTCGCCTCTGTAGCTCCCGCGAAAATGTCCACGAGCACGCCCTCCGGAACGACCGCTGCCGTGTCTTTGCCGCCATGCCCGTACACGACGCACATGAGCTGGTATGCCCTCGCCTTCTGGTTCCAGCGGAGCTCGAATTCCACGCGGGGCTCCCTCTGGCTTCCTGCGAGGAGCAGGCAATGCGCTGCCTCGAGAGTCATGCCGTATTTCTTGAGCGTTCCGATGGATGCGCCACGGAGCCAGTTTTTGAAAAACACCCCCGCGCCAACCTCGCACGAAGACGAACCGAAGCGGCATTTTTCGGCGAACTCGTAGAAGCGGGTGGCTTCCTCGTCCGTAATATCCCGAAAAGCGAGAAGCTCGCCGAGGGGCTTATCCGGGTCCACTGCTGGCGCAGCAATGATGCTCCCCGACCGGAACGCGGGCTCGGCATCGCGCGCGGGCGCATAACTCTCCGGCAGCAACCGCTGCTTTCTGAAATGCCGAATGAGCTTCCCCGCGATTATCGCGGACCACAGACACTGCACGGTACTCCCCCACCACGCGAGCGCATACCAAAGCTCGGACGCACTTGGCACCTCGAGCTTATCGAGCAGGCCGAAGTATTTGAAGCTGTCTTGGAACAGAAGCACGTCGCGTCCTTCCGCATTCCTGCACACGATGCCGGTCTTTTCCGGATTTTCGCACGCGAGGAAGTCCCAGTCCGGCAGACGAGGCAAAAGCGACGTAAGCCCCCAGGCTTGCTTCAATTGCTCGGGCTCTCGATACCGCTCGAGCGGACACGCCTCGAATTCCTTAATGGCGCGCGCCAATTTCTTTTCGATATCGGCTTTGAGCTCATGAAAGCTCTTGCCAAGATTCTGCAGCATCTGCGCATGGAGCTTTCGAACCGTTCCATTCCTTTCCGGCCCACCGAACATCAAAATGAAGCGCGAGTAATTCGCGGTGGTTCTCATGTTTTCCTCCCTGGTAAAATTGCTTTTATCACTCTACCACGCACCCCCTTTGCGTCAAAACAGCTATACAAAAACACCCCTTGCGGGGTGTTTTGCACAGAAAGTTTACTTCAACTCTACAGTCGCACCTGCGTCCGTGAGCTTCTTCTTCAACTCTTCTGCCTCCTCCTTCTTCATACCCTTCTTCACTTCCTTCGGAGCGCCGTCCACGAGGTCCTTTGCCTCCTTGAGGCCGAGGCCGGTCGCCTCCTTTACTACCTTAATGACGTTGATTTTCTGCTCGCCGGCCGCCGTGAGGAAGACATCCCACGAGGTCTTCTCTGCCGCCGCCGCACCTGCCGCCGGGCCCGCAACCGCCATCGCGGCCGCCGACACGCCGAACTTCGTTTCCAGTGCCTTCACGAGCTCCGAGAGCTCGAGCACCGACATTCCCTCGATTTTCGAGATGATATCGTTAAATTTTTCCATGGTAATTAGTTAGTTTTCTTCGACTTTTCATTCAATACGACAAGGAACGAGCGAATGGGGGTACCGAGCATGTAGACCAACTGGCCCAAGAGGACTTCCCTCGACGGCAACTGGCCCATGCGCACCACATCACCCGCCGGAATGAACTTCTTCTCCCCTACCTCGAATCCGCCGTTTATCTTCAAAAGCTCGTGGCTTTTGCCGAATTTGTAGACCACGCCCGCTGTTTCCACCATGTCCTTCGGTGAAAAGACGACGCCGGTCTGACCTGCGAATTGCTTCGGGTCGAACGCCATTCCCTCCTTTTCGAACACATACTTCAAAAGACGCTTCTTCAAGACGCTCATCGAGCCGCCGATCGCAAATAACGATTTGCGGAGCGTATTCATGTCGTTCGCGGTAAGACCCGTGAAGTCGGTGATAACGACCGTCTGGCTGCCTTTGAGCTCCTTTGCGCCTCCCTCTATCAGTGCTGCTTTTTGTGCTTTCGTTTTCATTTTTTGTTGGATTAAACAAAAACTGCGACCTTTGCCGCAGATAGAGTACGCCCGAATTCGGGCTTCTCCTCGGTAGGACTTACGCCGTTTTTTCTCGGCACCTACTGTCTACGGGTTGCTCACCTATAGTATCAGAACTGGGAAGAAAGTCAAAGAGGCTCGTCCTTCTCGTTCCTCGCGAGAAGTGAGAAGCAACAAGAAGGCCCCTCTCAACCCGCTCACGCCTCAGAAGGCTGCGCTTCCGTTTAGGTTTCGAGAAACCTTCTTGCTTGCTTCTCTGTCTGACTTGGGAGCCCTCCTTCTTGCTTCGAGGAATATCCCGCAGCCGCGAAGGCGGCGAGGGCAAAGAAAGTTTTCAGCAGAAAACTATTCTGGTTCCGAGGGGTAAGAAGGAGGGCGCTCTGTCCTCTCTAAAGTTCCTTATCTAAATCTTCCAGCGTCTTCTTTGCTTTTGACGAAACGCTCTTCGGAGTCTTCAGATTCAATAAAACGTAGAGGTCGCCGCGCGAGGCGCCGCCGAACATGCCGAACTTCGGCATGCCGCGTCCCGATACCTTAAGGGGCTCGCGTACGTTAAAGCCCGCGGGCACTTTTATGTGGAAACGCGCACCGTCTACGTCCGTCATTTCAATATCGCGCCCAAGGAAAATATCTGCCACGCGCACATCTTTTTCGGTTATGAGGTCGGCTTTCCTGCGCTCATATTTTGCGGCCGGCTTCACGCGTACCACTACGTAAAGGTCGCCGCTGCCGCTGCCGTGCTCCCCCGCCTCTCCCTGGCCCGCGAGCTTGATTATCTGTCCGTCCTCCACCCCCGGCGCTATCTCGATTTTTACCTCGCGCGCCTTCGTAACGCGCCCCGAACCCCTGCACTCGTGGCAGAGCTCGTTCGGTACCTCTCCCCTCCCGTGACAATCCGAACATGCCTTCACCTGCGCGAATTTGCCAAAGAATGTCTGCCGCTCCTCGCGGATTTCTCCGCGCCCCTGGCACTTCGCGCACTTCTTCGTGCCCTTCGCCCGCTCGTAGCCCACCCCCGCACACTTCGCGCATTCTACGTATGTTTGAAAACGAAGATTCTTGGAAAGCCCCTTGAATGCTTCTTCAAGTGTGATTTCTTCGTGTATCTCAATGTCCGAGCCGCGCGTGTAAGTCGGACGGCGCGAGGCTGCAGCCTGACCGCCGAAAAATTGTTCAAAAATATCGCTTAAGTCACCGAGGTCCTCGGCGCCAAAGTTCACGTTCCAATGCTGTCCCTGCCCGCCGAACCCCGAAAAACCCTCCCAACCTGGCGGTACGCCGCCGCCCCCAGCGCCCGCGCTGCCAAAGCGGTCATACTGCGCGCGCTTTTGCCTATCAGAAAGCACCTGGTAGGCTTCGTTCACCTCCTTGAATTTCGCCTCGTTGCCGCCCGCTTTGTCGGGGTGGTACTGGTGCGCAAGTTTTCGATATGCTTTTTTGATGTCCTCTTCGGACGCCTCGCGGGAGACGCCGAGAACCGTATAGTAATCTTTCATAAAATCAAAACCTATTGATTAAGGCAAAATGACGAACTCACGGCTGCGCGTTTCGTAGGTTACGAGCGCGATATCCGCCGCAAGTATGAACTTAAAGATGGCGAATGCAAGGAAGTTCACGAACCAATACGCGAGCGCCGCAAGGCTCCGCAGCGAGAAGAACACGAACAGCATAAACCCGATTATCTCAAGCTGCCGCGTTACCGGAGGGAGGTTCTTTATGTACTCATCGAGCAAACGATATGCGGCGTTCTGCACCGTCTCTCCCTCTTGGAAGGCGCCCACCTTTGCCTCGATGTCCTGCTTCAAGCCGCTCGTGAATTTTGAGAGCACCGTCTCGCGGTCTGCGGGCGAGAGCTGTGCCAGGCCGCTCTTTAAATCGAACGGCACGTTCGGAATGGCGCCCGGGGGCAGCTTCTCGATCTGCGCCGTAACGACCGCGCGTAACATCTGATCAACGGTCTGATTCACGGAAACCTGCGGGAACCACACCTTTACGACGGGCTCCGCTCCGCGCAGGGTCTCGCCTACTAACTTATGCCCTACCGCCGCATTAAACCCTCCCCACGCGATATACACCGCATAGATGAGCGTACACGCCGCGACAAGGATACCCGACATAAGCTTCGGCGTTACCGAACGCGCCACCTCGAAGAAACGTATCTTTACGCTGTTCTTCAAGACGTTCATCCCCTGCCGCGCCGCGACCAAGATGGCGAGGAACATCACGCCAAAGGCGATGAGGAGATACACCATCGCGTCCGTCTGCGCGTACTTCAGGAACAAGGCAAGCGGTGCGAATGTTTCCACTAATGCGATGCCCCAGATGATGGAGAAGTGCTTCACAAGGAAGATGCTCAAAATATTGAACACCAGGAATGCGAGGAGCGCGCCGAGACTGAACCACAAGAATGCATACTGGAACGTGAGAAGGAACTGGTGGAGCTCATAGACCGCCGCAAATCCGGTGCCGATCGACGCGAGCGCGAGCAGCATTATCTTTATGATGCTGTAATCGGACTCCTCGAACTTCGATTGGCTGATGATCTGCGGTGCTTCGTTCATTTATTGTTTGGGTTGTTCGCCCTGGGGTGCCGCATCAGGTCCTGACTTATTCTCTTTATACATCATTTCGCCTATCTTTTGAAGTTCGTTCGAGAGCTCCTGCGTTGCCTGCGTTATCGCCTCGGCATCATCTTTCTCTTTTGCCTCCTTCACCTTTGCGATTTTCTGATTCACCGCCTCCTTGAGATCCGCTGGCGCCTTGTCGCCCGCATCACGAAGGCTCTTCTCCGCAACATAGATAAGCGATTCCGCCTGGTTCTTCGTTTCTATCGTTTCGCGCTTCTTCTTGTCCTCTTCTGCATGCGCAGCCGCCTCAGCCTTCAGGCGCTCTATCTCGTCTTTGTTCAAGCTCGTTGATGCCTCGATTTTTACCGTCTGCGACTTTCCTGATGCCTTATCTTTCGCGGATACGCTCAAGATGCCGTTCGCGTCGATATCGAAGGTTACCTCCACCTGCGGCACGCCGCGGGGCGAGGGCGGAATACCGTCGAGAATGAAGCGTGCGAGCGTTTTGTTGTCTGCCATAAGGGGGCGCTCACCCTGGCCGATATGGACCTCCACCGAGGTCTGGTTGTCCGCCGCGGTCGAGAAAACCTGCGTCTTTGCGGCCGGCACCGTGGTATTCTTCTGAATCATCGGCGTGGCTACCCCGCCAAGCGTTTCAATACTCAAGGTAAGCGGCGTCACGTCGAGGAGAAGAATATCCTTCACATCACCCTGCAAAATACCCGCCTGCACTGCGGCACCGACTGCTACCACTTCGTCCGGGTTGATGCCCTTATGCGGCTCTTTACCGAACAACTTCTTTACCGCCTCCTGAATAGCGGGCATGCGCGTCTGGCCCCCTACGAGGAGCACCTCGTTTATGTCGCCTATCTTCAAGCCTGCGCCCTTGGGGGCCGCGGCCGTCACCGCTTCCTTTACGAGCGCAATCGAGTGGTCGATCATGTCCTGCACGAGACTCTCAAGCTTTGCACGCGAGAGTTTCATTACGAAGTGCTTCGGACCTGATGCGTCA